>CAZNMP010000019.1:0-14353 GCA_964573875.1 uncultured Planctomycetaceae bacterium
TGCATGCTCCGATTGAGTGAACACGAACGGCGACTGCTCGGCCGCCGCTATGACCAGGGCTGGTCGATCAAACAGATTTCCACCGAATGTGGTCAGACGCCGGGCGCGATCGCCACGAGCCTCTACCGCATCCGCAACGAACTTATGCAGTGCATTCAAAAAAATCTTAACGACAAGGACCGGCCGTGATCGACGAACGCCGCCAATTCGAAGCCCTGCGTCCGTTGTTGATCGGCCTGACCGACGATCAACTCGACGGCGAGCAGCGTGCGCGGTTGGTCGATCTATTGCGTAACGATCCAGCGATGCGAACCTACTACCTCCAATACATGCTGACCGACGCGATGCTGCGGCTAGAGCATGGCACAAGAGAACTGACTTGTGAAGAGGGATCAGGGGTCAGGGATCAGGGGTCAGGGGTCAGCTCTCTCCCCTCGCCCGCAAGCGGGAGAGGGGCTGGGGGCGAGGGTGGTTTGCAGCGGAACAGGGATAACGATCTCCAATCCATCCCCAATCCCCCGATCCCCATTTCCATCATTCTCGATCCCGCCCCCTTCGCTCCTGTCTCTTCGCCCTTATACGTTACGCATCCGTTTTTGTTCTCCAATTTATTCGCTCTTGCCGTGTTGTGCCTCGGGATCTTCGGAGCATGGATGTATCAGATCGACATTCCGGGGCCGATTGCACGGCATGACCGCTTGCCGGCATCATCGCATACGGCATCGACGGCCAAAACAGCCGAATATATCGGGCAGATCACGGGCATATCCAACACGACCACATGGCAGGACGAATCCACATCCACGGTAAGCGGAGCACGAGTTCCGTTGGGCCGCCGCTATGCCTTGGCCTCCGGATTGTTGGAAATCACCTACGACAGCGGCGCGAAAGTCGTTCTACAAGGGCCTGCCACGTATAAAGTCGAAACCCGCGACGGCGGCTTCCTCTCGGGCGGCAAGCTGATGGCGAGGTTGGAGAAGAAGGGGTCAGAGGTCAGGGGTCGGGGGTCAGAGAAAGAGGTCAGTGGTCAGTGGTCAGTGGCTAGCAAAGAGGGGTCAGGGGTCAGGGGTCAGGGGTCAGAGAAAGTGGCTAGTGACCATGAGGCAGTGGCTAGTGGCCAGTGGCTAGTGGCTAGTGAAACAAATCCCGAAATCCCGAAATCCCAAATCCCCAATTCCTCGTCTTCCCCCGCCCCCTGCCCCCAATCCCCCGTCCCCTCATTCACCGTGCGAACGCCTAGTGCCACGGTGACGGACCTGGGGACGGAGTTCGGGGTTTATGTTCAGGACGCATCGACGTGCAATGTGCATGTGTTCGAGGGCAAGGTGCAGGTGGCCGTGCCTTCGGTGAATGGTACGCGGGGTTTTGTTCGCCAGTTGACGGCGGGCCAGATTACGCAAGTTAGCGGCGGCAAAGTCCAATCCATCACGGCCTCGGGCTTGCACCCCATGAAGGTCGTATACCAACAGCTTCACCCCAACGGTTTTCATGTCGGCATGAACGACGGCTTCGATAACATCATGCTGCGGGATGCCGCCCTTTGCGTCGAACGATCGCTCGGCGCATCGCAACGATTGCGGCTGAGCTGGAACGATTTCGGCCATATCGGCTCGGCTTGGCACAGCCAAAAACAATCCGTCACGCAAGGCTTCAGCACCGGATTCCAATTTCAGTTCGCCTATCCGCAAGGCGTGGGCGGCGACGGCTTGGCTTTTATCGTGCAAAACACACCCCAGGCGGAAAAACTGCGAGTGGGAGTAAATGGATCGCCCAAGAATGCGTTGAATGTTTCGATCCACAGCTACCAGAACGCCGGCGATCCGAGCAATGCATTCCTGGCAATCCGCGACGGTTCTAAAACATTGGCCATCTGCGATTTGCATCAACGCACCGGCTTGGCAAGTCTGGCCGACGGCCGGATTCATACGTTGCAGGTCGATTATTCGCCGGGAAGCTTGGACGTACATTTCGATTACGTGCAAGTGATCAAGAACCTCAAGGTGGACTTGACGAAACTTGAAAACGGCGGGGCGGTCGATAGCGACGGCAAAGCGTGGCTCGGATTTTCGGCCAGCACGGGCGAAATGGCCAAGTTCACCAGCCAAAACCATACAGAGAATCACGACATCCTGTCTTGGACGTTTCTTCCGATCCGGCTGAGTGCTCCTCCCAACACCAACACAAAGCCCTAGCAAGAAAGGAGTTGATTTCCAAGAATTGAAAGGTTGTTGCGTATTGTTGACTGTTTTTTATCATCTTCGAGAAAGGTAGGTTGAAAATGTTATGTTATCGCGGCTTTAGAACCGGCAGTCTACTGATGATTGCCCTAGCGGCGGTCGGCGCAATTGCATTTTCTGCAACCGCGGCCAGTGCCGAACCGATTGTGGTCTTCAACGGCACCACGGGATCGCAGACGTTGTACAGCTATCGCACAACGACGACCACTCAGGATCCTAACGGGGAGGGAAACACCAAATTCGTCAACGACACGACGCACGACAATTTCGAGTGGGCATTTGACAATTTTGAGGGCGGAACGGCGGCGTGGCTGCAATCCACCAATCTAAACCAAGCGGGAACCGTCACGTGGCATTTTCAAGCGGCATCGGGTTACACCATGACCAACGATTTGGCCGTCAAATGGAACGTGCATTTTATCCAATGGGGCGACAATCCCGATACTACGGCCGACTATCTCAAGGCCGAGTGGAGTACAAACGGGACGGATTGGTCATCCTTCGTCAACGTAACAGGTAGCCAGCAAAACTGGACTGGACTCGGTACTACGACAAGCTTGGCAGACTCTGGGTATAGCGGGGGAAAAGATTTATACGTCCGTTTCACCATGTACCGCGTTGGCGAGGCCCAGCTTTTCAGGGGCTACAAAGATGATCCCGCACCGTTTAGCGTCTCTGGTACGGTATCTGCGATACCAGAACCAACAACGGCAGTACTTTTGGGGAGCGGGGTCTTGGGGCTCATGGCTTATGCTTGGCGAAAACGTAAATAGGGTGTAAACTATAGAGAAGGCAACGCCAAGGGCGCAAAGCCGCGAAGCTTCGCGTCCTTGGCAGCCTCCTCTTCACAAAAAGCCTAGGAGCATTTACCAATGTCTCCCAACTTCGCACGATGTTGGCTAGGTTTGTGGATGATCGCGGCAGTCTGCCTTCTGGCGGCCGGCTGCGGCGGTTCCCAGAAGAAATCGTTGGCCCGAGAGCAATCGGGACTGAAGAAGCTGACCGTCGTCTATGGGCGATACTTGGCCCAGCATCGCGGCCAACCGCCTGCGAACGAAGCAGAGTTCAAGAAGTTCGTGCAATCGCTCCCCCCGGCCGATCGTGCCTCGCTGGGGATTGCTGATTCCGAGGATCTGTTTCTCTCGAACCGTGACAACAAGCCCTATGTGGTTATTTACGGTCGTCCCAAGGGGCCTCCGGGCCCCGGCGGCGCGCCGGTGATCGCTTACGAACAGGAAGGCAAATCCGGCAAGCGTTGGGTCGCCAGCGCCCTCGGCGCCATTGAGGAAGTTGACGACGCTCGCTTCCAACAGCTTACGCAAACGGCGAAACATTGAGCAGAGGCACTTACGGTAACGAGACGAACGATTCTAGGCATCATTCTTAATTTTGGGGAGTTCGTGCCATGTCTCGACGTGATATTTTTCTCCGCCGGCGATCTGTATTGAAACATCAGGGTTTTACCTTGGTGGAACTTTTGGTCGTGATCACGATTATCGGGATCTTGATCTCGCTTCTGTTGCCGGCGGTGCAATCGGCGCGTGAGGCCGCGCGGCGGCTTCAATGCTCGAACAATCTGAAGCAGATGGCGTTGGCGGTGCATAACCTGGTTCAAGCCCGGGGTATTTTTCCCACCGGCGGCACGGTGCCGTGGCCTTCGATTGAAAGCTATTCGACGGACGGCGTACCGTGGGGTCCGGAAAAGCAAGGGCTTGGCTGGCACTATCAGATTCTGCCGTACATGGAACAGCAGGCAATCTATAACACAACCATACAAGTTACGCTTCAGAAATTTGCCATTGGCCAGTATTTTTGCCCTTCCCGTCGCCCCGTTACTCTCTATTCCGGCAGCAACGTTCTGAATGACTATGCCGGCATCACCGCAGGTGATCCGCCCAGCATTACGAAGGACGATCCGGAGACGCTTCGCCTGTCGTTCTGGCAAGACGCGGACAGTTGGTCGATTGAGTCCGGAAAACAATGGCACGGCATGATTGTGCGCGGCACTTGGATCACTGCGACCGAGAGCAAGCCGGGCTATGCCGTGAGTTCGACGCCGCCGATTGGTTTTGCCGCCGTTAAGGACGGCACGAGCAACACCCTGATGCTTGCTGAAAAAAGGCTGCATCCATGTAACTACCAGTCGGGCGATTGGCACGACGACCGCGGCTGGACAGACGGTTGGGATCCAGACACGATTCGATCGACTTCTTATCCACCCGGCCCGGATACCGACCAAAGCGCGGTGGGAGTCGGCGGACAGGCTCTCGATCTTGCTTATAGCGTCGGTTCGGCACATTCGAGCGGTTTTAACGCCGCCTTTGCCGACGGATCGATCCATTCGCTCAGCTATAGCATTGATCGGGAAGTGTTCAGCTATCTTGGCAATCGCCACGACGGCAAGGTTGTCGACGGCAACAAGTTCTGATGATACTGATATTGCCAATGTTCCACAGGGCGGCAGGGCCGCCGTGCCGGCGACTGCTAAATAGTTGTGTAATCCGCGCACATTCCGGGAGCTGTTAGCTCCCGGCTATCTTGCATCTTCAGTATCGGGCCATTTCGGGAGCTGTTAGCTCCCGGCTAAACGGTTGTGGATTTTGTAGCTTGCGGACAAAACGTCAAAATCCGTTACTGCACACGGATGGGCAGGGCCGATCAGTTTTCGGTAGGGCGGGTCGAGCGAAGCAATGGCCCGCCTTGAATTCTTCGCAAAATGGCGGGCCGTCGCTTCGCTCGACCCGCCCTACACTTTTCCCAACTTCAACAATTGATTGGCCATGTCGGGGCGGGGTCATGCCTGTACAATCGGTAGGGCGTGTATTAAACTATTCTTTCTTGAGTCTGCCGGGATATTTCCATGTTTTCTTCGGGCATTTGCACTTATGCGTTCTCCTGCTCCCACGGATTCGTCTAACGATGCCCGACGGTTCCTCATGGATCGGATCAACTACGAGCGGGCGCAGTCGATGCCGTGCTCGGAAGAGGCCTTCAAGCTCGACCGGATGAGCGAGCTGCTCGACCGGCTCGGCAATCCGCAGCAGGGAATGCCGATCATCCATATCGCCGGCACGAAGGGCAAAGGATCGACGTCGGCAATGTTGGCGGCCATGCTGTCGGCGGCGGGTTTCCGCACAGGGCTCTTCACTTCTCCTCATCTCACGCATATCGAAGAACGCATCACGCTTGACGCCAAGCCCTGCGCGGCCTTGGAACTGACGGCCTTGCTCGAACAGATCCGTCCCGTCGTGGAGACGATGGATCGAGCGGCGGCAGAAAAAAAGCCGTCCGAATACGGTCCCACGTACTTTGAAATCATCACGGCGGCAGCGTTGCTCTACTTTGCCCAACGCCGGGCCGATATGGCCGTACTCGAAGTCGGTTTGGGCGGCCGGCTCGATTCGACCAACGTTTGCACGCCGGTCGTCTCGCTGATTACCAGCATCAGCTTCGACCACACCAAACAATTGGGCGCTACCCTGGCAGCCATCGCCACTGAAAAAGCCGGCATCCTTAAACCAGGCGTGCCGGTCATTAGCGGCGTGACGAATGATGAACCGCGGGAGGTAATCCGCACCATCGCCGAGCAAAAAGGCTGCCGGTTGATCGAGCAAGGCATCGATTTTGATTTTGTCTATCACCCGCCGCTCCATCTGGAACAGGCCGACGCTCCGGCTCGGATCGATTTTCACCATGCAGGGAACGATTTAGAATTATCCAAAGAAAATCCTCCCGCGATCCACTTGCAAGACCTTGCCATCGGGCTGCTTGGCCGGCATCAAGCAGCCAACGCTGCAATGGCTTTGGCAACCGTTGAACAACTGCGGCACATGGGTTGGAAGATCCCTGAAGCGGCCATCCGGCGTGGATTGGCGGAAGTGAAATGGCCGGCGCGGGTCGAAGTTGTCGCACGCAGGCCCGCCGTTGTGCTCGACGCCGCCCATAATGCCGCCTCCATTGGCGCACTCGTCGAAACGCTGACCGAAAGTTTTTCGGCTGAAAAGCGATGGCTCGTTTTTGCCACGACGCAAGAAAAGGATCTACGCGGGATGCTCTCGCAGTTGCTGGTCTTCTTCGACCGTATCATCTTTACCCGCTATCAAAATAATCCGCGCGGCGTTCCGCCGGAACAACTACAGGCGCTGGCCATCGAGTTGCAGGAGGGAGGAGAAGCACGGGGAAGAGCCGTGGCAACCAAGGTTATCGCAACACCCGCCGAGGCTTGGAATGAAGTGCAGCGATTGGCCAATCCAGCGGATCTGATTTGCATCACCGGTTCGTTCTTTATCGCCGCCGAGATGCAGGAGCTGATTAAACGCCGGAATCACAATACTAATCAATCATCAGAATCATAGTATCGAGAGACAATAGCCGGGAGCTAATAGCTCCCGGAAAATTGTTTTCAATATCAAACACATTCCGGGAGCTGTTAGCTCCCGGCTATTTTTTTCTTCGAGGTCGAGCACGTTCCGGGAGCGTTAGGTCTCGGCTGTTTTGCATCCAACTGTTGCAGAAGGGGCGGGGAATAGCAATTATCCTCTGGCCTTGCGGATCTCGGTCGAGGAAATATCCTCGCGAAAAACTTCCAGCGGCACTTCGCGACAGATCGCCCGCAGAGTATCGGGCAGTGTTAAATCGCCAAGTTGCATAAAATTGCCGTCGAGCGAGCGTCCGTAGACCAAAAAACGGCAATTTCGCCCGGCAATTCGCTCCAAGGCTGCTTGGCAGGCGGCCATGCTGTTTGCGTAATACTTCGGGTCAGCGATGCGTTGCAAGGTGTCGGCCCCAACGACGAATGTCGATCCCGGAAAGAGCCGCGACTTTTCATCAAACGTGGCCGCCCGGGTTAGATAGACGATCTCGTCGGACGAGAATTGCATGAGCCGATGCTCGATTTCCATATAGTCCAAAGGCGGCTTATCGACATTGCAAACCGCAATTTCCCATGCCGCGGGCTTCTGCAACCACTCTCGGGCGATCTCGGCCATGCGTCGATGCCCGGTGTGGCAGGGATTGAAGGCTCCGGGGAAGACAACCAGCGGTTGTTCGTTTGTCGGCCTTACGGCCACCGAATCGACGCGCCCGAGCATAAGATCCTGCCAAGCGATCGGTGCGGAAATTTCGGATTCCTCGATCGTCTCGTTCTCTAGGAGTTCGAGCGTCAAGCCGTCGGCAATGCCGCACGCTTCGGCCAAAACATTCAACAGCAATCGGCCTGCAAGCCGTTCTTCTTCGAGGCGGCTGCGGCGTTCCTTGAGCAATTGCCAATGCCAGGCAGCGGTTACCCCTTGTGTTTGCAGGGCAACATGGATGCGGTGCGGCCCATGCTTGGGACGATCGGAAGCCAAGCTAGCAGTGCAAGCGGCGCCGATCGGCAAAGCGGCCGCGGGATCGAGTTTTCGAGCTCGTTGAAACGCAGCCATTGCCATAGCGCGGGCCGCGGCAGCAGAACAGAACTCGGCGGGCTCTCCGCCGAGCCAATCCGACATTGCCTGAGACGAATAGGGGACGACGGCCTCTAGCAGCGTGCGTGAAGCCCCCGGCACTTCCAACAAATCGGCAATCGCACGGCTTCCGCCGCCGCTTATGGCCAACACAATGCGCCCAGGCGAATTGTGGATCTGCTCGACAAGTTGTTCAGGATAAGGAAGCATGAATTGTTTTGATTCTACACTCCTGTACAGCAACCGGAAAGGCGTCAAAAATCTCGGCCATCACCCCCATCTCGGGTGAACTTTTCGAAAAAAGCCGTTCTTCTCCCAATAGTCGCCTGTTTTCGGCGAACAACTCTCCAGCGGCTTATCGAATACAAAATTTTAGCATAATCCTTTGGAGGCTTGGCAATGTTCCGAAAAACACTCATTATCGGCGGCGGAGCGATCCTGACAGGCATGGTTTTGGCCGGCGGGACCGCTTGGAGCTATTTACGCACTTCGGCGGGCTATGTAACCGATGCCGTCCAAGAATCGGTGCCTATCGAGTTCCAGATCGACCGTGCGCGAGGCATGGTGCAAGACCTTGTGCCCGAGGTCCGGAAGAACATGCACGTGATCGCCAAGGAAGAAGTCGAAGTGCAACGTCTCGACGAGCAAATCGCCGAAAGTAAGACAAGGCTCGGCAAGGAAAAAGAACAATTGTTGCGATTGAAAACGGATCTGGCGACCGGCAAAACAGAATTCCAATACGCCGGACGCACCTACACCGCCGAGGAAGTTCGCACCGACCTGGCTGCCAGGTTCGACCGTTTCAAAACGGGCGAAGCCACCTTGGCCAGCCTGCAAGAGATCCGCGCCGCACGGCAGAAGAGCTTGGTTGCCGCTCGGCAGAAACTTGAAGGCATGTTGGCCTCGAAACGGCAGTTACAAGTCGATGTCGAAAATCTGGAAGCCCGGCTTCAAATGATTACTGCCGCACAGGCCACGAGCAACTACCAGTTCGACGATAGCCGCCTGGGCCGCGTGAAAGAACTGGTTTCCAATCTGCGCGGTCGGCTGGAAGTGGCTGAAAAGCTGGTCAATGCCGAAGTCTATTACCACGACGAGATTCCGTTGGATAAAGCCGCGCCGGCAAATATCGTCGAGCAGGTGTCGGAACATTTTGCGAAGACGCCGGGGGAGAAGGTCGTTAAGAAATAGCGGAACATCGGGCGTATCCGCGTTTCCAAGCTCCGGTTCGGGAATGTCACGATTGCGTTCCGAAGCCGGAGCTTCGGAACGAGATGGAAGAAATAAAGAAATGTTCAATGGCCAATGTTCAATGGCCAATGTTCAATGACCAATGGCCAATGATCAAGGTTCAATGGCAAAAGACTTTGCCATGTTCCGGCCCCTTGGATACGGCCCCTAGTCTCTAACCCCTTGTGCCTGTTATCATGATTCGCATCGCCAATCTATTTCGGAGACGTTTTGCGATGGAATCACGCGATGAAAGATTATTTGATCGGTTCATGCTATGGATCGACTCCGTGGGAGGATATTGGGTTTGTCGGGGCGAAGCAATCACGATCGGCCAGCCGAATCATCCCGAGGCGGTCGATGTTCCGATCTTGGGCGACATTGCCCGACGCCACGTTCAACTGCGCCGCGACGGTGAAAACATATTGATCGAAGCGATCGGAGAAACACGGGTAGACGGTCGTCCGGTGCGAGGATGCACATGGTTGCGCGACGGCAGCCGCATCCAGTTGGGCTCCTCGGTTTGCTTGTTGTTTCGTCGGCCCCATGCATTGAGTGGCACGGTGCGGTTGGAGTATTTGAGCCGGCATTGCACGCAGCCTTCCTCGGACGGCGTTTTATGGATGGCCGACACGTGCATCCTCGGCCCGAAGCCGAATAGCCATGTGGTGTGCCGTAATTGGACGAGGGAAGTGGTGCTTTTCCGAGATGCCGAACGAATGGTTTGCCGAGTTCCCGGTCCGTTGGTGATCGACGGCCTCGATTGCGTGGGCCAAGGCCCGCTTTCCGGGCATTCCCGCGTCGTGGGCGATGGGTTTTCCTTCAATTTGGAAGCGATTACAATATAAGCTATGGCTTTGGAACCAAATGCACTCGACACGCTGCCCCACCCTTCCGCGCAAGCGGCGGGCGTGCCACGGTCTGCGCCTGGGCGATTCCAATACGCCGGCGGCGACCATCCCTTGGCCGGCTATACCATCAAACGCGGCGTCGGCCAGGGCGGCTTCGGCGAAATCTATTATGCCACGAGCGACGCTGGCAAGGATGTGGCGTTGAAGTTGATCCGCCGCAACTTGGAGGTTGAGCTGCGCGGGATCCGCCAGTGTCTCAACTTGAAGCATCCGCATTTGCTGGACCTCTACGACATCCGCCAAGATGATCTCGGGGACACTTGGGTCGTGATGGAATACGTCTCCGATCCGAGCTTGGAAAATGTGCTCGCGACGCAACCTAACGGTTTGCTGCCGCAAGAAGCGCTGACCTGGATCCACGGCATCGGTCAGGGCGTGGCTTATCTGCACGATCATGGCATCGTTCACCGCGATCTGAAGCCGGGCAATATCTTTCGCGACGAAGGCGTCGTGAAGGTGGGCGACTACGGACTGTCGAAATTCATTTCGTGCAGTCGGCGCAGCGGACACACCGAGAGCATCGGGACGGTCCATTACATGGCGCCGGAGGTGGCCAACGGCCGCTACGGCAAGGAAATTGATGTTTACGCCCTGGGCGTGATTCTTTACGAGCTTTTGACTGGTCGCGTCCCGTTCGAGGGCGAAAGCATCGGCGAGGTGCTGATGAAGCACCTAACGGCCAAGCCCGACGTGTCGATGATTGCCGAGCCGTATCGCGGCATTGTCGCCCGGGCACTCGAAAAAGATCCCAGCTTGCGATTCGCGTCGGCCGCCGAGCTATTGGCCGCGTTGCCCGCACCGGAGGCCAACCCTTTGCTGTTCACCAATGGCAACCGAGAGTTTGCAGCAAACAGCCGGGAGCTGCCAACGAGCGGAGCCTCGGCCGACAGCTTCAGCAGCAATGCTCCCGCAGCCAAAAGCCCATCGAATCGCAGCGAAGGATCGCTTGTCAAACTAAAAGAAATGCTCTTGGGCCCGCCTCGTCCTAGGCCGCTGCCGGTTCGCGAAAAATCCATTTCCGCGCTCGTGTTGAAGCCGCCTCGGGAACGCACAGCGGAACTGCTGGGTTCGTTGCTGCTGAGTTCGTTCGTAGCGGCCGCGATGTGCGTCGTTTTGATGCTGGTCAACGCCTTTTTGACCGATGCCGAACGTTATTTCAGGCCGGAGCAATTCGCATGGCTCCTCTTGGTCGGCATCGCCGGGGCCTGGGCAGTGCTTATTCCCACAAAACTTTGGGAAGGCACACGCGGCGATCCGTTAATACGTCGTTGTTTTCTGTTGATCGTCGGCATGGGCGTCGGGCTATTTGCCTCCGCACTGGCCGATTGGCTGATGGTCGGCCTGCCGCCGGCGGCCGGCTATCCGCAGCCGTTTGCCTACAAATTGCCTCAAAATTTTTATGCCGTGGACGGCCGGCCGCTTTTGATGGCCTATGTGGTTTGCTTCGGCACGCTGTTCTTCGTCGTTCGCTGGTGGCTGCAAGCCGAACCGATGCGAACGCGACGACTGAGCCTTTGGAAATTATTTGCAAGCGTGGTACTGGCAGGCGCGGCGGCCTGTGCGTGGCAATTTCCGCAGCCTTGGCTGCCGATGGCCGCCGCCGTTACCTCGATGTCGGTGCAGTTGTCGGCCCCTTGGCGGCGGCGTGTCAAACCGTGGCAATGGTAGGAGCAAATGCCTGAGGGCACATTCACATGATGAGCGTAACATGGGCAATGCTGATACCGATGTTCCTTGCGATCATCGTGTTGCTGCTTATCGACAACTACAAGCGGAGGGCCGCCGTTCAACAAAATTCTCGCACAACGCTATGGATTATCATGGCACTTGTGGGGTTTCCCATCTTGTTATTAGGAACGTTGGGAGGCGGTTGGTTTGTCGTTTCCCACGTCAGCACGGATCCACCGCCGGACATTCCCCCCACCACAAAAACAACATCCACCGCTGTGTCGCAATTATCGACAATCCCGGGCTTGCCTGTTCAACAAGGAAATCCCTCGGCCGAGACCGCCGAAAAGGGAGATGACGAGTATTCCCAGGCAGTCGCCACGAAAACCGTGGGGATGCTTCGGGCGATGGTTCGAGCATTGGGTCGAGCTCTGGTCGAGGAAGAGAAGAGCTTGGCCGAGAAGAAAGGCACCGCCAAGCCGGCGGCGGTCGCGCCGGTTGTCGCCAAACCTGCTTGGGTGAATGCCGTGCCATGCTTGGTCGGCGATGTTTACCGGATGAGCATCAGCGTCGGCCCCTACACGAGCCGGGCGGAATGCGACGCCCAACTGCCGGAGGCCTTGCAAAAAGCATTGGGCCAATATGTCGAAGCGTGTTTGGGCGATCAAACCTCGGAAGAAGTGCGGTTGCCCAGCGAAGAATTGCGGCAGAAGGTTGTCAAAGACGTTTGGCAAGAGACCCGGCAATACTCCGTCGGTCCCATGATTCAGCTTTATGCTCTGCTGGAATTCGACCGCCCGATGAAAGACCGCGTGCTTGATGCGCATCGGCAAGCCCTCGTTGATCGACGGCTTCAAATGGTTGCCATTTGGGCATCGCTCGGGCTTTCGGCGCTCGCCATCATGTTCGGATATTTTAAAACCGATCTCGCAACCGGCGGTACGTACAGGAACCGCTTGCGTTTGATCGCTCTTACCAGTCACCTGGGGGTAGTTGCCGTCGCGGCAGCCGTGGGATATTGTTAGAGGTTAGAGAATAGGGATTAGGAATGGGGGATTTGGAGATTTAGTACCCCGACTCACTGACCACTTTGCCTGATTGCCGGCCGCCCTCACCCCCCGCCCCTCTCCCGCTTGCGGGCGAGGGGAGCTTATTTTCACTAGCCACTACCTCATGGCCACTAACCACTTTCTCCGACCCCTGACCGCTGATTTTCCATGTCTCAAGCTGAAGCTTTGCTGATCCGTCGAATTCGCGAAGGTGACGCGGAGGCGTGGAATGATTTGATCGCTCATTTCGAGGGCCGGCTGCTGGCCTACGTCGAAAGCCGGATCCGCAACCGGGCGGCGGCCGAGGATCTCGTCCAGGAAACGTTTATCGGGCTGCTGACCAGCCTGCCGAATTTCGACGGCGGCCGACCGCTGGAAGGATATCTGTTTTCGATTGCCGCCCATAAGTTGACCGACTATTTGCGACGTGAAGGCCGACGCCCCACGCTACCGCTGTTGCCGTCACGCAGCGATGCCAGCGATTTGGAAATTATCGGCAGTGCCCGGCCTGCGAGCAGCATCGCGCGCAGCAGTGAACGACGCCATTTAGAGGAAAAAGCCTTGGTCGAGGCTATCCGTCGGCAAATCGACCATTTCCGCCGCCAAGGGCAATGGGATCGGCTTGAATGCGCCGAGCTGCTGTTTATTCGAGGCCGGTCGAACAAAGAAGCTGCGGCGTTGTTAAAAACAACCGAGCAAACGGTTGCCAACTACAAGTTCGAGTTCCTGGCCAAGCTACGCACCGCGGTCCGGTCGCAAAAATTGCCGGAAGAGGTTTTTCCCGAATTATACGAATAGGGGCCGATGGCCACACACCAAGATGTATCGTCCATCCGATCTTGAAGCATATCTCGACGAGGCCTTGCCGCCGGAAGAAATGGCGCGGATCGAGAAGGCCGCGCGCAGTGATCCTGAATTAACCAAACAATTGGCGTTGGTCCAAGCCCGGCGCAGCGCGGGCGTCCATTCGTTGGGCGATATTTGGCGACGGCATCGGTTGAGTTGCCCCACGCGGGAACAGCTCGGCAGTTATCTGCTCGGCGCGCTGCCGGAAGCATTGGCCGCCTACATCACGTTCCACATCGAGGTGACCGGCTGCCGTTATTGCCAAGCAAATCTGGCGGACCTGCAATCACAACAATCCGATGCGGAACAGACCGCGCAAGTGCGTCGGCGGAAGTATTTTCAGTCGAGCGCGGGCTATTTGAAGAAAAAATAGCCTGGATGAATGCTCTATGCCCGATAATGCAAACCGAAAACTCCTGTTTACCGGCCTTCCGAGGGTCGGCCTCCGGACAGGAGTTGTCGGACTCGCAGTTATTTTCGCTTCTCTAAGTCCCACCGAGCGATAATCACTTCGCTGCCGGGCGTTAAGGCACGAAGCTTCTCGGCAATGACTGCTTTTTCCGAGACCGTGGCCTTTTCCAGTTTACGGGCGAAAATGGACAGCTTTTTACGGCGATGACGACGCCGCCGAAGTTCTCTCTGGCGCTCGCTGCAACTCACCTAGTGACTCCTTAAAAACAAGTGGCTTATCCGCTTAGAACATATCCTTATATCAGACTAAGCACGAAAGGTCAACGCCTCGGTCTGACACAAAATTTGTGGCAAATAGTCATTCCGAGCGAGGCGAAGAGTCTTGCCGGAAGCACGGAGATTCTTTGATTTCATGAGGAAGATCGCTAAAACATGGGAATTCTCCCACCTGCTGGGGCAAAGTACTTTCTTGTGGTCAAGTTGGATAAACTGTGTTGTTTAACTACCACCGGTCTGGCGATGCGGCAGTAGGGCCTCCGTACCGGCGGCCGCTAAAC
>CAZNMP010000020.1:0-14158 GCA_964573875.1 uncultured Planctomycetaceae bacterium
GGCCTTCCGCGAGGACGGAAGGTGGATTCGCAACCTAATTTTTGGGAAGTCATTTCCTGCCAGATTGCAATCCCGATGATTTTGCACATCACTCGCTTGAAGCCCGCATAGTCAGCGTCCTTGGCAAAGATCCCTGTGCGTGCATTCGCCCGGTTCAGAACGTGATAAATCATTCCCCCCATCGCTATGCGATCCCCTTTTCCTTCCCTTCACGCCTCTCCATGCCCAAGCATCATGCGTTCCGGCACACGCTTGAGACGCGTGTACCAAGGCTCTTCCTCGGGATGCATCGGTTCAACCAGAATCGTGCGAACGCCTGCCAACCGGCCGGCGATCACGTCGGCGAAAAGTTGGTCGCCCACCATCGCTGTTTGTGAAGGCTCCGATCGAATCTTTTCGATGGCCGTCCGAATGCCCCAGGGCATCGGCTTCATGGCTTTCGCCACAAACGGTAGATCGAGGCGCTCGGCAAAATTCTGGATGCGCGGCCCCATGCCGTTCGACACCAAACACAGCCGTATTCCTTCCGAACGCACAAGCTTGACCCACTGCTCGACGTCCGGCGGCACGTCGGTCTGCCGGTAACGCTTCAGCGTGCAATCCACGTCCAAAAGCAAGGCATGCAGCCCCCAAAGACGGAGTCGCTCGGGCGTCAGCTCCCAAACACCGAGCACTCGGTAATGCGGCTTGAAGATCGCAAACATAAAACGCAACAATCCACTGAGAAATTGGCCATGTAACGGAAGATAATCGCCAGATAACCTGCCAGTCGTGCTTGATTACACCCTACGTTGCCAATGAACCTTGTCGCGGCCTCCAGACCAGCAGACTCGGCTGCAACAGCCCAGTTTGCGACTGTAGCGAATCCTTGGCAATGCTAGCATAACAAAAAACGTTACCTCATATCCATAAAGCATAACCGACGGATTGTACCTATTGATCGGCTGACTTAGAGAAAGTAACCAGAGCTCCCTGACACCCCATCCAATGACCCATAAGCGATTAACCCTAAGTTACTACAAAAAGCGTGTCGTGGCCATAGGGTTTACCGATCTTGACCCGCCCCCCCATAAAGTCCTATACTCCGCAGCTTGACTAGGCCCACCACCAACGGATTTCGCTGGGCGGTCAAAGCTCTTGTCTGCCAAAATATTACTTGCTGTTCCGTCAACACGCCAGGAGTGCCGCTTATGCCGCTTCCGCCGCATCGCGTAAAAATCTCCGGTTGGGGCCGTTATCCCATGGTGGATGCTCTGCAATGGAAGTCGGAAAATCTGGCTGCTATTACAGAATCCGCCACGCTGAGCCGAGGATTGGGCCGTTCCTACGGCGATTCATCCCTTCCCGCACGGCCCGACATGCCTGTCGTCGATACCACGCTGGCCGATCGGCTACTGAATTTCGACCCAAGCTCGGGCCTTTTACGAGCTGAAGCCGGCGTCTCATTGCTCGAATTAAATCGCGCGTTCCTGCGCCGCGGCTGGTTCGTGCCGGTCTCGCCCGGCACGCAATTCGTCACGGTCGGCGGCATGATCGCTTCGGATGTTCACGGGAAAAATCATCACGTCGATGGCTGTTTCGGCGAACATGTTCACCAAATCAAACTCCGCGTGGCCGACGGGCGGATCATCGACTGCTCCGACACTTCCGAACGCGATTTATTTTTAGCCACCATCGGCGGCATGGGCTTAACCGGCCATATTCTCGAAGCCGAATTCCAAATGCGGCGAATCCCCTCGCCCTGGATCTACGAGGAAAGCGAACGCATCGACAATCTCGACGCCATGGTGACGGGCCTCAAGCTGGCGGCCAAAGATTGGCCGATGACGGTCGGCTGGGTCGATTGCCTGGCCCGAGGCGATCATCTGGGCCGCGGCATCTTGATGAAAGGCCGCTGGGCGACGCCCGACGAGGCCCCGCAAAAAAAACCGCCTTTCAAACATCGTTTTCGCATCCTCTTCCAGTTCCCTGCCCTGGCCCTTTGCAAGCCGAGCATGAAGGCGTTCAATCTGGCGTACTACTGGAAACACATCCAGCGCGTAAAACGCGGCATCGCGCATCCCGACGCCTTTTTCTACCCTCTCGACATGCTCGACGATTGGAATCTGGTCTACGGACGGCGAGGCTTTACACAGTACCAGTGTGCCTTGCCCCATGCCGACGACAACGGCCCCGCCCGTCGCTTTTTGGAACTGTTTGTCTCGGGCGGCGGCATGGGATTTTTATGCGTCATCAAGGATTGCGGGCCCGAGGGGCGCGGAATGCTTTCCTTCCCCAGGGCCGGCATGTCGATTGCCATGGATTTCCCCATCCATCCCGAAAAAACGCCCGCCTTGGTAAATCGGCTTAATGAATTAGTGATTGCCGAAGGCGGACGGATTTATCTGACCAAGGACACCTTTACCCGGGCGGAACATTTCCAAACAATGGAAACTCGCCTGGCCGCGTTCAACGCCGTGCGCCGCAAGTGGGATCCCGATGCCCGCATTCGCAGCGCTCAATCAGTTCGACTTTTAGGAGACCCCGCATGAAAGCCGTAATGTTGGGAGCAAGTCGCGGAATGGGCCGTGCGTTGGCCCGGCTGTTCGCTGCGCGGGGCGACCGTCTGTTCCTGCTGGAACATGAACCCGAGAATTTGAAGCTATCGGCCCGCGATCTCGAGATCCACGGCGCACCGGGCCCCGTGGGAACCGCCTACTGCAATCTGTTGGAACCCGAAAGTTTCGCGCCCGCGCTCGACGCCGCTTGGCGCGAGCTCGACGGTTTCGATACGGTAGTCGTAACGGCCGGCCTGTTCGCCTCGCAGGAAGCATTGGAGAACGATTCGCAACTGGCGGCCCGACTGCTGACGGCCGATTTCACCAATACGGTCTTATTCTGTGAAGAAGTCCGAAAACGGCTGCTCGAAAAAGGCGGAACGCTATGCGTCTTCAGCTCCGTGGCAGGCGATCGCGGGCGAAAGTCGAATTTTCTATACGGCTCGGCAAAAGGCGGACTGTCGCGATATCTCGAAGGGCTCGACCACAAGTTTCACGCTCAAGGCTTGAACGTCGTTTGCGTGAAGCCCGGCTTCGTCAAAACCGGCATGACCACCGGCCTGAAGCCGCCCCCCTTCGCCGGCACGCCCGAGGCCGTGGCCCAGCGCGTGTTGAAGGCGATCGACCGCGGTTGGCCGATGGTGTACGCCCCTTGGCCCTGGCGCTACGTTATGCACATCATCCGCCACCTGCCGCGATTCGTAATGCGAAGGATCGGGTTTTAGACAATTCACAGCGTTCGCGCCAATCAACTCAACGCAGTTCTCACAACTCAGACCAATTGCGTAAGAATTAATGGGTCACAGATAAACAATGTCGGGAGGGCCGGGCACCGACCGAAGGTCGGTCGGCGGGAAGCCCGGTAAACAGGAGTTTTCGACCCAGCACTACCCGACATTATGAACCTGAGCATCAATAAACTCCAGACTCTCCGGCCAACCCTATGATGTTAAGCGGACTTATTCGACTCGCCCGACCGCACCACTGGATTAAGAACGTTTTCGTTCTCTTGCCGGTGCCGTTCGCCATTGCTGCCCATAGCTACACGCTCGACATCAAAGTCTTTTTACTTGGCTTCTTTGGTTTTTGTCTGGTCAATTCCGCCATTTATGTGCTGAACGATTTGCACGACGCCGCGGCCGACCGATTGCATCCGAAAAAAAACAAGCGGCCCATCGCCTCCGGCGCAGTCTCCCAAAACACAGCCATCGCCATGATTTTCGTGCTGCTTCTATGCGGCATCGGGCTGTGCCTGCTGACCGGGAAAACAGCCGTTACGGCTGTTGCCGCCGCCTACGTGATCATCAACGTCGCCTATAACCTGGGCGCCAAACATATCGCCCTGCTCGACGTTTTTTTGCTCTCCTCGGGCTTTGTCATTCGCGTTTTACTCGGTTGTATCCTGGTTTCCGCTACCCCTTCGTCGTGGCTGTTGCTCTGCACCTCGACGCTCGCGCTGTTCCTCGGATTTGCCAAACGCCGCGCCGATCTGAAAGCAGGCTTGGACCACCACCATCGCCCAAGCCTGCGGGGATACAGCTTGTCGTACCTGGATCACGCGATGGTCATTTGCGCAGGCGTGGCCATGCTATCGTATGCTTTGTATTGCATCGAATCCGCCGTCCTGTGGGACGCACGCAAAATGGCCTCCATGCCGTTTGTCGCCTACGGCATCTTGAATTATCTGCGCATGGTCGATGTCGACGGCATCGGCGGCTCTCCCGTTCATGTCGCCTACTACTCGCGCACCACGCAACTCTGCGCCATCGGTTGGCTCGCCGCCGTAACCTGGAGCATGGGCATGTGGTAAGAAACAGGGATTAGAAAGTAGCCATTAGGGATTCGAGATTAGAAACAAGAAAATACCGACAACGGATTGTCAATAAACATCGTGAAAAAAATACTTATCATGCTCCTGAAGGTCTCCCTTTCGGCGGCCATCATGGGCTATCTGATCTACGACGCCGTTTGGGGCAAAAAAAACGGCAATGTCTTTACCAATCTGGTCGACCAACCCAAGCAATGGGACGCCCTGGCCGGTGCTTTCGCTTGTTGCACGACAGCCGTGCTGATTACCTTTGTCCGATGGTGGTATTTGGTCCGCGCCCTAGACGTGCCCTGCCGCCTCTCCGACGCCATCCGCATCGGTTTGTGGGGCTTCCTGTTCAACTTGGCTCCGTTGGGCATCGTCGGCGGCGATTTGGTCAAAACCGTCATGCTCAGCCACGCTCAGCCGAAATGTCGCGCCAAGGCCTTGGCCTCGGTGTTGGTCGACCGCATCATCGGACTCTATGTCCTGTTCATCGTCGCTAGCGTCGCAATCCTGCTGACCGGTTTCTGGCACATTGAAACCACTCCCATTCTCGAAACGCGCTACTTCACCCTCGATATTTACGAGATTTGCCTCTTAATGTTCGGCGTGACGATTGCCAGCACCATCGGCCTGTTCATCGTCATGGGCCCCGATATGACCAACGGCCGTGTAACGCAAATGATCGGCCGCATCCCACGCATCGGCCCTCCGTTAGAGAGCCTCGTGCTGGCCGTCCGAATGTTCAGTTCCAAGCCGATGGTGCTGACGATCTCATCCATCATGAGCGTCGGCGTTCATTGCCTCTTTGCCGTGGGCTGCTACTTGATCGCTTGCGGCCTGCCCGGCAATCATCTTTCGCTAACCGACCATTTCGTGGTCATGCCATTGAGCGCGGCCGTGCAGGTCATCCCGCTGCCGATTGGCCCCACCGAGGCCGTGTTGGAATATCTCTACACGCACGTGCCCGTGGCAGGCGTGCCGATTGCCGCCGGCCAAGGCCTCGTCGTTGCGCTCGTCTACCGGCTGATTACCGTGTTGATCGCGGTTCTCGGCGTTCTCTTCTATTTCGGCAGCCGCCGCGAAATGGCCCAGGCTATCCATGAAGCCGAGGAAGAAGAAAACTCTATTCCGGCAGATACATCAACCGGCCGCACGTCTTGCAAAACACCGCTTGGCCTAGCATCACGCGATTGAGCATGTTCAACGGGATTTGCTGATTGCAGCCCATGCAAAACTGGTTTTCGACCACGGCCAACGCGTCTTCACCTCTCCCGCGCACGATACGTTCGTACATTTCGCGGATTTCTTCGGGCAAAGTGGCTTCCGTCTGCTGCAACTCGGCTTCGTACTTCGCAATTTCAGCCTTCAACGTCGGCTCGCGCTGGGCCACTTCTTCGTGAACCTCGTTCGTTCGTTTTTTTGCTGCGGCAGCCTCGGCTTCCGCCGCGGCAATGTCTTTCTGGAAGGCATCGGCCTTTTCCATTTCTTCCAGAATCTCATCCGCCATAACGCTGTTAGCCATCTCGTCGGCCGCAATTTGCTCCAACAGCGCCTGATACTCGCGATTGCTCGACGCGGCATTAAGCTTCCGCCGAAGATCCTTCACTTTTTCTTCGCCCGTCTTGAGCTGTAGTTGCTTCTGGTCAACGCCCATGCGAAGCGTTTTGGCGTGGGCTTTGGTCTCGGTCAGTTTGTTTTCACAATGTTGAACGTTCGCCTCGGCCGCGCGGGCCTGTTTCGGTCCGCGATCCAAACGTTCTCGCAAATCGTTAAGCTGGTGATGAATGCGGTGCAATGTGCGAAGGACGGTCGTGCCGATATTCGGAGGTGTAGCCATGGAAAATGATTGTGGAGTTAAGTGTGAAATCGGGAATAAAAATGGTCGATTGGCGTCACAAGAAACAAAAAAGCCCACGGGATACTCTCCCGTGGGCTTGCGGCTTGACAGACCGCGTCAGCCGACTGCCGCGCGGTCGAAACCGGCCGAATGCTCAAGGAACCCCTCGAGCTGCCGGCTACGGACAGGGTGTTGCAGTTTTTTAACCGCCTTGGCTTCGATTTGCCGCACGCGCTCGCGCGTGACTTTGAAGATCCGGCCCACCTCTTCCAACGTGTAGGTGTAACCATCGCCCAGCCCATAGCGCAATCGGATGATCTCACGCTCACGGTAAGTGAGCGTTTTGAGCAGGGCGTCGATCTTTTCGCGAAGCAATTCATTGCTGGCGGCCTTTTCCGGTCTCGGCAGTCCACCGTCTTCGATGAACTCGCCGAAACAACTATCTTCGCTTTCTCCGACCGGTCGGTCAAGGCTTACCGGGTGGCGGCCCATCGACAATACCCGCCGCGTCTCATCGAGCGAGAGTCCGGTGGCTGCGGCTGCCTCTTCAGTGGTAGGCTCCCGCCCCAACTCCTGCAATAGCCGTTTTGAGGCGTTCCGCAGCTTGCTCAACACGTCGATCATATGAACCGGAATGCGGATGGTCCGGGCCTGATCGGCGATGGCCCGGGTAATGGCCTGACGAATCCACCACGTCGCATACGTCGAAAACTTAAACCCGCGGCGGTATTCGTACTTATCCACCGCCCGCATCAGACCGGTGTTGCCCTCTTGAATGAGGTCGAGGAAGCTGAGCCCCCGATTGCGGTATTTCTTGGCAATCGACACGACCAGCCGCAAGTTGCCGCCCGAAAGCTGCCGCTTGACTTGCTCGTAGTCTTGATACTGCCGCCGCATGGTTTCACAGCGCCGACGCAGGCTCTTGGGACTTTCTTGGGCCAAAATCATCAAATCGCGCAATTCGCGACGTAAATTCGCCCGGCGATCCTTCATCGGAGGGGTATTGATCATCATCCGCAGTTGACGGCGAATCACTTCCATCCGTTCCAGCGTGTCTTCCATCTGACGCATCATGCCCTGCACGCGCCGCGTGCGGAGACTCAACTCCTCGATCAGCGTCAGCATCTTCCGACGACGGCGAATAAATCGCTTCCGCGTCTCCTGCTTGTCTAGCTCCGACGTCCGCTTGTTCAACAAAATGCGGAAGTCCTTCTCATTCTCCTGCATCAAGTGCGAGAGAGTGCTCAGGTTGTGCGGCATCCGGGCGATAATCTGCTCTTTCGTAAGCCGCTCGGTCAGCGAGACCTTGATCGTCCGGTCGAAAGGCAACTCGCCGTTGTGAACGTTCACCAGCGTGCCAACCGTCGCTTTCATCGCCATGGCACAACCGATCACCGTGCGGCGGAATTGCTTCCGCGTCACTTCAATCTTCTTGGCCAAGGCAATTTCTTCGGAGCGGGCCAACAACGGAATTTCCGCCATCTGGCTCAAATACATCCGAATCGGATCGCTGCTGAATTTCGTCGATTCGCCCGGCAACATTGGCGATTCGATGGCTTCGGCAGGCATCTCGCCCTTTGCCAGTCGCTCGGCCCCGGCCTCATCGGCATACGATTCGTCGGCCGCCTCTGCGCCGTCGTAGTATTCCGCCTCGGGCGCCTGCGTTACCAGATCAATGCCCTCTTCTTCCAGGGCGATTAAAAGATTATCCAGCTTATCGGGATTGACTTCTTCGTCAGGCAGGTAGTCGTTCACCTCGTCATACGTGAGATATCCTTGCGACTTCCCCCGGGCGACCAGTTCTTGCATGTCTTTATCGAAAAGGTCCACCGTACTACTCCTTTCGCGCAAATGACTGCGCGCTGGGTGAAAAAGGAACCTCGGTCCAAAACATCCTCACCCATCCGTGGGCTTGGAAATGCCTTGCCGTCATTTATTGATGTTTGCTTGGATAATGAACCGACCAATCAACTCACTTGGCCCATTTTTCGGCCTTCCGTGGGTCGGCCTCGGTTCATTGGCTGTGCAAACGTCAATTAGGAAAGGTCTCGCTTGCGGCGAATGATGTCCTCCAGCATTGCGGATTGCTGCTGAACATCCAACCCTCCCTCACGCAACGCCACGAGCTCTGCGGGACGCTGCTTTTCGATATCCTTTCGACTCATGGTCAATACTAATCCGTTCAATAACGTCTCCGGATTGGCCGACGTCTGCCCCGTATCTTGGGCATGCTCGTCCAGTCCGACCAAGAAGCTTTGCATCGCCGGATCGTCAAACTCGAGCATCAAGCGGTCAAACACCGGCAAAATGCCCTCGTCCGCCAATCTGGCGCATGTTTCAAATAGCCGGCGGCTCGTTTCACTCGTAAAACAATCCGCCCCAATTCGGCCTCGCGCCGATTCGATAATCTCGGGGTGCGAAACGATCAACTCCAAAACCGCACGCTCCCACGGGCCGATCGGCGCTGTTTTTTCCCGTTCCGTTACTACTTCGCCCGGACGAACGGCCGTCGGACGTTCGGCGGCCCGACGTCGCAATGCCGTCAATCGCCGCCGCAAGTCCTGTTCGTCCACGCGGAATTTAGCCGCCAACCGCTGGATGATTTTTTGTTCCTGAATGCGAGAATCGCCCCGCGTTTCGCCGCTCAACCGTGGAGCCTTGGCCACAATGCCCAGCAACCGCTCGATCGACTGGCCGACGCCATGCACGTCATGCTCCACATCGATCCCCTGCGTGGCCACCGTAAACGCATGATCCAACGCATCGACCGCCTTGGTTCCCAACAGTTCCGCAAAGGCCTCGGCCCCGTATTTGTGCAGATAATCGCAAGGATCCAGATCTTCCGGCAGCGTCAAAATTTGCAGATCCGCCTGCTGAGCGATAAAAAGCTCTAAAACTTCGTTCGCCCGCTTCGTGCCCGCCTCGTCGCCGTCGAGCACCAACACGATCCGATCGACATGGGCCTTCAGCAGCCGGACATGCGATTCGCCCAGCGCCGTGCCCAGCACCGCCACCGCGTTCTGGAACCCATATTGATGGGCAACGATCACATCGGTGTAGCCTTCCATCACCAAGGCCGTGCGAGTTTTTCGCATCGCTTCCCGAGCGAGATCCAACCCGTAAAGCAGCTTGCTCTTCGTAAACAACGGCGTTTCGGGCGAATTAACGTACTTGGCCGGACTCGCCAAACCCAATTCCGGCAACACCCGGCCGCCGATTCCCACCGGCCGCCCCTGGGCATTGCGAATCGAAAACAGCACACGGCCCTTGAAACGGTCGTAATAGCTGCCGCCCTCGGCCGGACGGGCCAAAATCCCAATCGCTTCCAAAATCCGCGCCCGATGCGCCAGTCGTCGCGGATCGCCTTCATTGCGAACGCTATGCAAAATCCAATCGCGCTCGACGGGCGAAAAGCCCAATTGAAACTGCTCGATGCTCTCGGCCGTAATGCCGCGCTCTTGCAGATAGCGCCGCGCGGGCTCTGCCTCGGGCGAGTTCAGCAAACACTCGTGATATTGCCGTTCGGCCCAGGCCATTGCCTGAAGCAGCGTCTTCTTTTCCACCGTCCCGGCGGAAGGCTTTCGCTCAGATGTTGGGCCCTCGCTTGCCTGGCTCTCGACGGCCGCTTCGCTCGGCAAATAGATCGGCTGATGCTGGTGTTTTTCCAACTTAATGCCGGCCCGTTCCGCCAGAATCTCGAGTGCCTCGCGGAATTCGACGCCTTCCATCTTCATCACAAAGCTGAAGACATCGCCGCCGATATCGCAAACCCAGCACTTGAACGACTGCCGCTCGGGGTTCACCTGAAGACTGGGCCGCGAATCATCGTGCCAAGGGCAAAGCCCGACATAATTGCGACCTTGGCGACGCAGTTGAATATGACTGCCCACCAAATCGACAATGTCGATGGCTTGCTTGACCCGCTCTTTAGCGTCGAACGAGCCGGTTGACACTAGAAGCTCCCCTGTGGCCATACCAGCGAATTCCTTTTCGCGTTCCCCTTGCCACTTACGCGACAAATCCATTTGTCGCAGGAAAAAAGGCCGTCCCTTTTCCCCTTCCTCCCGCCCGAATGTAGACAACTCCAGGCAGTGGGCAGATTATAGCCCAGACGCCAAAATGGGTCAATCTCGCGAAATGCGGATGAAATGCCAGTTCAATCCGATCCCAAACTCCAACTTCAATCCTGGTTCCCAAGCTCCGGCTTGGGAACCCATCGTCAAGCCATCCTCGTCCATTACTGCCCCCGCAACACCTTCATCTCCGGACACAGCAATTCCCTTTAGTCAAAATGGATAAACTGCGAAGCGGGCGGGCTTGCCCGCCGTGTTTATTAGTGGTTGCATACCATTGTCATTTCCCTGGTTCCCAAGCTCCGGCTTGGGAACCCATCGCCAAACCGCCATAATCCGTTACTGCACCCCTTCCCATCCTTTTCTCTTGCGAAACGTAGCAAAACAGGGTAAGATATCACGTGAGGTCAATGGCTTCTAGCTATACCTCAAACCACAATCCGAGGGGGCCTCTGAATGGACGAAGCTCTCCTCGCCCATTCATTTCATTACTTACCCACCTCACCGATGGAGCCCCTGCCATGCTGCGGAGCCGTGCTACACGTCGTGATTTCCTACGTTCAACTACCGCCTTGGGCGTTGCGGCCACCTTCGCCGCGCCGGCTTTGCTCCACGCAAAATCGCCCAATGAAAAACTCAACGTCGCGGTGATCGGTCCTGGCGGTCGCGGCGCTGCCCAATTGGATGCCGCCGGAGCCATGGAAAACGTCGTCGGCATCTGCGACGTCGACGAAAACATCATGGGTGCGGCTGCCCAAAAGTATCCCAAGGCCAAAACCTACGTCGATTTCCGCAAAATGCTCTCGGAACTCGAAAAGTCGATCGACGCGGTAATGGTCAGCACGCCCGACCATACCCATGCCCCTGCCAGCGCCATGGCCATGCGGATGGGCAAGCATTGCTATTGCGAAAAACCGCTGACGCACAACATCTACGAAACCCGCGTCCTTGAGCAGTTGGCCAAGGAAAAAAATCTCGTCACGCAGATGGGCACCCAAATCCACGCCGAAGACAACTACCGCCGCGTGGTCGAGTTGGTCCAAGCCGGTGCGATCGGTCCCGTGACCGAAGTCCATGCGTGGTCGCCCGCTAACTACAGTGGAGTCAAACGCCCCACCGATACGCCCGCAGTGCCGAAGGGCTTCAACTGGGATCTCTGGCTTGGTCCGGCCCAGGCTCGGCCCTATCACCCCTGCTATGCCCCATTCAAATGGCGCTGCTGGTGGGCTTTCGGCAACGGCGGTCTTGGCGATTTCGGTTGCCACCTGATGGACTTGGCTTTCTGGGCACTGAATCTCAAGCATCCGACCAGCGTCGAGGTACAAGGGCCGCCGGTCGACGAGGAAAGCTGCTCGCAAGGCCTGACGGTGAATTACGAGTACGCCGCTCGCGGCAATTTGCCGCCCGTAAAACTCATTTGGTACGATGGCGACAAAGCCGCGCAGCCGGGCGTCCCGGCCGGATCGGGCGTCGTGCCCGGTGCCATGGGCGTGCTGTTCATCGGCAAGGAAGGCATGTTGCGGGCCGATTACGGTAGCCGGACGCTCTATCCCCTCGATAAATTCAAGGACTTCAAAGCGCCCGAACAAACCATTCCCAAGTCGATCGGCCATCACAAGGAATTCTTCGAGGCCTGCAAGACCGGTGGTCCCACCACCTGCAATTTCGACTACTCCGGCGCTTTGACCGAAGCCGTTTTGCTCGGCACGGTCGCCTACCGCGTCGGCAAGAAACTCGAATGGGACGCCGCCAACCTCAAGGCCACGAATTGCCCCGAGGCCGACAAGTTGATCCATCCGCCCTATCGCGACGGCTGGACGCTGTAAAATACAGCGATACCTTCTAGCCAAATTGCTGAGGGTGTCCCGGAATTCAAATGCCAGGGCCGTTTACGGCCCTTGTCCGCCGTAGGCGGTGTTAGGCCCGTGCGTTTACGCCGGGATGACGGACGCCGAACAAACCGATTTCCCTCAACCGTATGTCATGTCAGGGTCGTTTACGACCCTCCTGATTCTTTTTCCCACTGTTTTGGTACTCCAATTTCAGGACACCCTCAAATAGCTTCTAGAAAAATCCTCTCTCCCGCATCGCGTGAGAGGGGATTTTTTCTAGATCAACTGACAAAAGTAAACATAAAAAAGCCTTAATCCCACCCCCGGCCATCCCAAATCAACCTGCACCCATCCGTCACAACGCTGACGGAACGCTCGCAAGGATATCGGAAAAATATCAGAATTGGTCGGGAAAAGTGTTGCGGCCGGATGCCGCTTTGTGTCCAATAATAAAGGAACAGCTCTTGAAGCTAATGATTAGCGAAAATTAGCGGCAATCAGTGTTCCGTTTTGCGTTCCCCCTCCCTGCTCGCACATCCTCCCCGTTTGTGTGTCCTTCCCCTTCCAACTCCTACCGATTAGGCGGAAACATCATGAGAAAAACGCTGCTGCTTTTGTGCTGTTTCTTATTTCCACAATCGAATTCCTTTTCCGCCGAACTAGCAAAGGACGGCGCCACCGGCTGGAAAATCGTTCTCCCCAACGAACCGACGCCGGTCGAGAAGACCGCCGCCCGTGAACTGTCTGAACATCTAAAACTTGTGACCGGCGCAAATTTCCCCACAATCGCCGAGAAAGACGTTCCCGCCGACGGCAAGTCCTTCGTATTCATCGGCCGCACATCCAAGGCCCCGAAGAAAGCCTACAAGTTCGACGAAATCCTCATCAAGTTCGATGCCGGCAATCTGATTCTGGCCGGCCACGAGAAACGCGGCTGCCTCTACGCGGTCTATTCATTCCTGCAAGATGTCGTCGGCGTTCGCTGGTGGGCGGCCGAAGATACGTTTGTGCCAAAGAAGCCGACGCTTACAATCGCTGACGATCTGAATATCTCCTATGCACCCCAGATGATCTCGCGCGAAATGTATCATCGTGGCGCCCAGCCCACCGTCTTCTCGGCTCGCATGAAAGGCAATGGCAACCTAACGCCGGAATACGGCGGTGCAGTTCGGATCATCAACTTCGTGCATTCCTTCTACAAATATCTTCCGCCCGAAAAATACTTCGCCGCCCATCCCGATTGGTATTCCGAAATCGACGGTAAACGCAAGCACGAATATGCTCAGCTATGCTTAACCAACGAAGCAATGCTCCAGGAACTTATTAAAAACGTTCTTGCGGCGCTGCGTAGCGATCCAAATGCGAAGATCATCGACGTTTCGCAAAACGACTGGGCGGGGTTCTGCACCTGCCCGAAATGCAAGGCGATCGACGACGCCGAAGGAAGCCATTCAGGCACACTCGTTTTCATGCTCAACAAAGTTGCCGAGGCGGTCGCAAAAGAATTTCCCGACGTTCTCGTCGAATCGCTGGCGTATCAATATACGCGAAAACCGCCCAAGGCGATCAAACCGCGCGACAACGTCTTGATCCGCCTCTGCACGATTGAATGCTCCTACATCCAGCCGCTCGACGGTCCGCAGAATCGCGAATTCGCCGTCGACATCGAAGGCTGGAGCAAACTGGCCAAATATCTATTCATCTGGGACTACACGACCAATTACAACGACTATCTTGGCCCGCACCCGAACCTGCGCGTACTCGCGCCGAACGTTCGCTATTTCATCAAGCATGGTGCCATCGGTCTGTTTGAAGAAGGCGAAGGCGACGACTTCTGCGAACTGAAAAACTGGCTGCTGATGCGCGTCATGTGGGATCCGAACCTCGACGACGCCAAGCTGATCGACGAGTTCCTACGCGGTTACTATGGCGAATCGGTCGCCCCGTTCCTCAAACAGTATTGGGATCTCCTCATTGCACAAGCCGAAAAGGAGAAGATCTATCTCGGCTGTTTCGGCATGAACTCGGCCAAGTGGCTCGACCTGCCGGCGCTCAACCGGATCACC
>CAZNMP010000021.1:0-13936 GCA_964573875.1 uncultured Planctomycetaceae bacterium
AAGGGGTCAGACTGTAAATCTGATGGCAATGCCTTCGAAGGTTCGAATCCTTCACTCCCCATTCGGAAATGGCGAATGTCGACGTTTTTGTGGCGAATGAAAGAACTTGAGTGGCGATTGGTTTGCGTCATTTGAATTTCGACATTCGGCATTTTATTGATGCGGGTGTAGCTCAACGGTAGAGCGGTAGCCTTCCAAGCTACTCACGAGGGTTCGACTCCCTTCACCCGCTTACTAAGGATGGAAGGGAGAGAGGAAAGGGGCGGCTTGCGGGGCTTTTCTTTTCCTCTCCCCCTTCTGCAAAGTCGGAAAAAGTGGACATTGAGAGGTGTAAGCCGACTGGGAGTAAGGAAAAGCAGTGCCAGAGCTGGCTGCTGTAGCTCAGCCGGTAGAGCGCGTCCTTGGTAAGGACGAGGTCATGGGTCCGATTCCCATCAGCAGCTCTTTTGTCGGCCGGTCGAAAAAACCGCGATGGTTTTTTCGGGCGGTCAACTAGGTTCGGATGACAGAGATGTGGCCGGGGATGAAGACTTCCGGCCAGGAGAGTAGTGTTCGCGAGAATGTCGTTATCGGATTTTCGCGGTTATTTGGAAATTCCTTCAACCGACTCGATTGATTCAACGCAGGGAGAACGTCACAGACTATGGCCAAAGAAACATTTACACGGACCAAACCTCACGTCAACGTGGGCACGATCGGTCACATCGATCACGGCAAGACGACATTGACCGGTGCGATCTTGGCCGTCCAGGGCGCGAAAGGCTTAGCGAAGCCGAAGTCCTACGCCGATATCGCCAAGGGCGGTACGGTGCGCGACGCCACCAAGACCGTGACGATTGCCGTTTCGCACGTCGAGTATGAGACCGATAAGCGTCACTATGCTCACATTGACTGCCCGGGTCACGCCGACTTCATCAAGAACATGATCACGGGCGCCGCTCAGATGGACGGTGCGATCTTGGTGGTATCCGCGGCCGACGGTCCGATGCCTCAAACCCGCGAGCACGTCCTCTTGGCCCGCCAGGTGAACGTTCCCGCCTTGGTCGTGTTCCTCAACAAGATCGACTTGGTTGACGATCCGGAGTTGTTGGAGCTGGTCGAGATGGAGCTTCGCGAACTGTTGACGCACCACGGCTTCCCGGGCGATGAGATTCCGATCATTCGCGGTTCGTCGTTGCCGGCCTACAACAACCCGGCGGATCCCGTGGCCAATAAGTGCATCGGTGAGTTGATGGATGCCATCGACTCGTACATTCCCGAACCGCAGCGTGAAACCGACAAGCCCTTCTTGATGGCCGTCGAAGACATGTTCTCGATCGAAGGTCGCGGCACGGTGGCCACCGGCCGTATCGAACGCGGCGTCGTCAAGGTCGGCGAAGAAGTCGCGATCATCGGCTTCAGCCCGGACCCGAAGAAGACGATCTGCACGGGCGTTGAAATGTTCAACAAGACGCTGGATCAAGGTCAAGCGGGCGATAACGTCGGCTTGCTGCTCCGCGGCGTCAAGCGTGAGGAAATCGAGCGCGGCCAAGTGATTGCCAAGCCGGGTTCCATCACGCCGCATACGAACTTCGAGGCTGAGGTGTACGTTCTGTCGAAGGAAGAAGGCGGCCGTCACACGCCGTTCTTCAGCGGCTATCGCCCGCAGTTCTACTTCCGTACGACGGACGTGACCGGAACGGCCAAGTTGTTGGGCGATGCCGAAATGTGCATGCCTGGCGATAACGTGAAGATCGAAGTCGAGTTGATCTCGCCGATCGCCATGGACGCCAATGTTCGTTTCGCGATTCGCGAAGGCGGCCGGACCGTCGGTTCGGGCGTTGTGACCAAGGTAATCAAGTAACAAGGGCAAACGTCGAAATCCCTAGGATGGAATTACGAGAATGGCGAATGCCGGTCAAACATTCGCCATTCGACGCTAGTCCTTAGGTATTTCGTTAGGGGTGTAGCTCAATTGGTAGAGCACTGGTCTCCAAAACCAGCGGTTGGGAGTTCGAGTCCCCCCGCCCCTGCCATTGTATAACGAGGAGGTGGAACTTCCCCATGAGCGCGTTTTTCAACGAGTTAGTGCGTGTCGGTATTTACAAGCGGAGCCAGGGTCGCATTGCGCGGCAGGTTACGTTTGCCGCCGTGATGCTAGCCATCGCGCTCGGCCTTTTGCGGCTTAGTACGATACTGGCCGGCAAGGGGATAATGTGGCAATTTGGATTGCCTGGTTTGTTGTTGGCGGCGTTCGTTTGGGCAACGTATCGATTGATGAACGTCCCCGGAGTCGCCGATTTTCTCATCGCCGTGGAAGCGGAGATGAATAAGGTATCTTGGCCCACACGAAATGAACTGTACCGTGCCTCGATGGTGGTTTTGGTGATGATTTTCGCCTTGGCCATCGTCCTGACAGCTTACGACATGTTCTGGAGTGTGGTATTGCGGAGAGGCTTGGGTATTTAGGGACATGGGTGCGATGGACGACCTAAACATGGCCAGCGAACAGCCGTCGACGGAATTGCCTCCGGAAACCAATCCGGTGGAAGCCACCTCTGCGCCGACCCCGGTGCCAGAGCAACCAGCGCCGGTCGTTGAAGCGCCCGCCGCGCCGGCGAAAGGCGAAAAATCCGACAAAATGGATTGGTACATCCTCAAGGTGCAAAGCAACCGCGAGGAATCGATCCGTGAAGGGTTGTTGCGCCGCATCGCCATCGCCGGTTTGGATTACTATTTCGGCGACGCTATCGTCCCCACCGAAAAAGTCACGGAATTCAAAGGCGGCAAGAAAAAGGTCATTAAGCGAAAGCTTTATCCGGGCTACTTGGTCGTCCACATGGAAATCAATGACGACACGTGGTTCTTGGTTCGAGAAACGCCGGGCATCGGCGATTTCACGGGTGCGGCGGGACGGCCCAGCCCCATGCTGCCGCATGAAGTCGCTCGCATCGTGTCGAAGCAGGAAGAGAAGAGCGAAAAGGCGCCGAAGCTGAAGATTGCATTCCGCGAAGGCGATCGCGTGAAGATCAACGAAGGAACCTTCGAGAATTTCGAAGGCGAAGTAGAAAGTATCGACGAGACGAACGGCCGCGTGACGGTGATGATCAACATCTTCGGCCGCTCGACTCCCGTCGAGTTGGAATATTGGCAAATCGAGGCTTTGTAGGAGAGGGATTAGGGATTAGGGAATAGAAGAAAGCCGCTTGCGGCTTCGCACTAACCAAAGACCACCGACCACTATTATGGCAAAACAATTAGTAGGCGAAGCGAAATTTCAGGTTCCCGGCGGCCAGGCGACCCCGGCTCCCCCGGTCGGCACCTCCTTGGGCCGATACGGCATTAACTTGGGCCAGTTCGTGCAGCAGTTCAACGAACGGACGCGAGATGCCGGCGGAATGCCGATTCCGGTGATCGTCAAGGTCTACAACGACCGGAGTTTCGAGTTCACTACGAAGAGTCCCCCCGCCGCCGCACTGTTAAAGCAAGCTGCCGGCGTTGCCAAGGGATCGGGCGTGCCGAACAAGGAAAAAGTAGGCAAAGTGACGGTAGCCCAGATTGATGAGATCTGCAAAACGAAGATGGCCGACCTGAACGCTCGGGATCTCGAACACGCGCGCCGGCTCGTCGAGGGCACGGCTCGCAGCATGGGAATTGACGTCTTGAAGGATTAGAAGACGGAATCATTGTGGAGTGGTTGCTGATGGGGCGACCGCCAAACAACCTTGGCGAAGACGCCTGCACGAGATGGATCGCTGACCACGGAATACCGAAAACCGAATACTGATAACTGATAACAGATCGCTGATAGCCATGCCAAAGACAGCCAAACGCATGACGGCCATGCTTGAAAAGGTGCCGCCCGAAACGAAAACATTGACGGTGGCCGAGGCCGTTCCGGTTCTGAAAACATTCAACACGACAAAGTTCGACCAGATGGTCGAGATCGTGATGCGACTGGGGATCGACCCCAAGCAGGCCGACCAGCTCGTGCGCGGGTCGATCGTGCTGCCGAACGGTATCGGCAAGTCGTTGCGAGTGATCGTGTTCGCCAAGGGCGACAAGATCGATGAAGCCAAAGCCGCCGGCGCCGATGAAGTCGGCGGTCCCGAACTGGCCGAGAAGATCAAAGGCGGCTGGACGGATTTCGACGTGTGCATCGCCGCTCCCGACATGATGGGCGCCGTCGGTCCGCTGGGCAAAGTGCTTGGTCCGCGCGGCTTGATGCCGTCGCCTCGCGCCGGCACGGTTACGCCGGATGTGGGCAAAGTCGTGAAGGAATACAAGGCCGGCAAGGTCGAGTTCCGCAACGATTCCGGCGGCAACGTCCATGCGGTGGTCGGCAAATTGAGTTTCGATGCGCCCAAGTTGGTCGAGAACATTACGGCCTTCATCAACCACATTGTCCACTTGAAGCCGGCCGCCGTTCGAGGGCAATATGTCAAAGGCATTTCGATATGCGCTACGATGAGCCCCGGCATAAGGATCCAAGCGTAGTTATTATCCACGAAAAGTCGCGGTCGGGCGTCGTGTTCGCGTAGACGGCGAACATGAAGGGCGCGGCCGATCCATGATTGCGATGATCGTGATCATGGCGTCTCCAAGAAAAACGAAGCTGACATGAGCAAGTACGTAAAACAACTGATTACCGATGATATTCACCAGCGGCTGAAGGACGTTCACGACGCCCTGTTGGTCAACGTAATCGGCTTGGACGCCAATTCCAATTCGCGTTTACGCGCGGAATTGCGAAGCAAAAACATCCATATCCTGGCCGTGAAGAACAGCATGGCGGCTCGAGCGACCGAAGGGACGCCGCTGGCCCCGTTGTTCGCCGGCTTGGGTGGAACGGCGGCCGTATGCTGGGGTTCCGAGGATATCATCAGCTTGGCCAAGGAAATCGTGAAGATTTCCAAGGACGACAAGTACTCCGCGTTTCAGACCCGCGGCGGCGTCATGGACGGCGAACGACTTGACCCGAAGCAGGTCGAGCAGGTCAGCAAGTGGCCCAGCCGCACCGAGCAGTTGAGCCTCTTGTTGGGACAGATCTTGAGCCCTGGCGCGGCTTTGGTCAGCCAGTTGGGCTCTGTCGGCGGCGCCTTGGCCAGCCAGATCGAACAGCGCGGCGAAGGCGAAGAGCAAGCCGCAGAGAAAACGGAAGAGAAAGCCGAGGAACCGGCGGCTTCCTAGAACGACGAATTATTGTAATTGCAAATTGAGAAAGAAGGCGTCAGGACGGCAAAACGATAGAATTTTTCGATTTGCAATGATTACCGTACTCGAGTGTTTTTCCTAAAAAACTTCAAGCGTGAGAAAGGATCGAGACCGTCATGGCAACGGCAGAAGCAACCCGTGAGTTTTCCGTGTTATCGAAAGAGTTGGGAGATAAGATTGTCAGCTTGACCCTCAAAGAAGCCAAAGAGTTGAGCGACTATCTCGAAGAAGTCCACGGCATCAAGCCGGCGGCCGGCGGCGCAGTGATGATGGCTGCTCCGGCTGGTGAAGGCGGCGGCGCTGCGGCAGCCGCGGCCGAGAAGACCGAGTTTGACGTGGTCTTGGAAGGTTTCGGCGATAAGAAGATCGGCGTGATTAAGGTGGTTCGTGCGGCGACCGGCTTGGGCCTGAAGGAAGCCAAGGACTTGGTCGAGGCCATTCCGGCCAAGATCAAGGAAGGCATCTCGAAGGAAGACGCCGAGAAGCTGAAGAAAGAGCTGGAAGAAGCCGGCGGCACGGTTTCGATCAAGTAAGCGTAAGCGTCTGGAGAGTCGTCATCGTTTGCCAACCATCGCTGGCAAGGCGATGGCCTAGGCCCGAGGCAGTAGCGCGGAACCGCCGGCTAAAACCGGCGGCCGTGGTTATCCAGCTTTTCCGTTTCGTGAATACCAGCAATTTCAACGTTCCTTTCGCTCCGAGGAGGGTGATCCCTTATGGCCACCACGGCTCAACGACGACTTCAACCCAAGGAAAGACGTCGGTTTGGCAGCCTCAGACCCCCTTACCAGATTCCCGATCTCACACAAATCCAGACGCGCAGTTACGAAGTTTTCCTGCAATATGATACCCCTTGGTCGAAACGCCAAGATCAGGGCATCGAAGGCGTATTGCGAGAAATCTTCCCGATCGAAAGCTACGACAAAACTCTGCGCTTGGAATACGTCCGTTACGAGTTGGGAAAACCACGGTATGAGCCGGACGAGTGCCGTCAACTGCGCCTCACCTACGGCCGGCCTTTCAAGGTCTGGTTGCGCTTGACCAAAGAGCAACCCGTCGAGGAAGAGGTATACCTGGGCGACATTCCCATTATGCTCGGCGGCGGTGAGTTTATCAACAACGGCGCTGAGCGCGTGGTCGTCAGCCAGTTGCACCGCAGCCCCGGCGTGGATTTCGTCAGCGAGGTGGAAGGTACCGGCGAACGGCGTTTGCAAAGCTGCCGTATCATTCCGGAACGCGGAAGCTGGATCGAGCTGAACGTTAACCGCAAGGAAAGCCTCTCCGTCCGCATCGACCAGAGCGGCAAGTTTTCGATTATGACGCTGTTGCGGGCAATGGATCCGCAGTACAGCGATAATGGCAATTTGCTCCGCGTTTTCTACCCGACCGAAGTGGTCAAGATCAGCGACAGCCGCAACGCCGCGAAAATCGAGGGCAAGTTGGCGGTCGGCGATATTGTCTATCCCGCCGACAGCTCGCGCGCCGGCGAGATCATGGTCGAATGCGCTCAGAAAATCACGAAGAACGCCGCGGAAACGATCTGCACCTCCGGCCTGAAACAGGTCGAAGTGATGGACGAGCCGAAGATTCCTCTGTTGTTGAACGCACTGGCCGACGACAACACGGCCAGCCATGAAGAGGCTTTGCTGCGGATCTATCAGCGTCTGCGTCCGGGCAATCCTCCGCAGTTGGAAAAAGCAAAGGCCCTGTTCTTCGAGAAGTTCTACGACACCAACCGCTATCGACTTGGGCGGGTAGGCCGGTTCCGCATCAATCGCAAACTGGGATTGAACATTCCGGAAGACGAAATGACTTTGCGGGCCGACGACCTGGTCGCCGCTATCAAGTATCTGTTGAAGCTGCGCAACAACGAGACGGACGTCGAAATCGACGATATCGACCACTTGGGCAACCGCCGTCTGCGCACGATCGACGAACTGGCTTCCGACGAGCTGCGCAAGGGTTTCCTCAAGCTGCGCCGCACGGTCCAAGAGCGGATGAGTTTGAAGGATCTCGAGGACATGACTCCTCGAAGCCTCGTCAATCCGAAGAGCATTTCGGCAGCCATCGAATACTTCTTCGGCCGCGGCGAGCTTTCGCAGGTCGTGGACCAGACGAATCCACTGTCGATGTTGACGCACGAGCGCCGCTTGTCGGCGTTGGGCCCCGGCGGTTTGAACCGCAAGCGAGCCGGCTTTGAAGTGCGCGACGTTCACAACTCGCACTACGGCCGTATTTGCCCGATCGAAACTCCTGAAGGCACGAACATCGGTTTGATTTCCAGCTTGGCGATTTACGCCGGCGTGGACGCCTACGGTTTCTTGGTCACGCCGTATCAGAAGTTGAAGGACGGCCGCTTGACCGAGGACATCGAATGGTTGCGGGCCGACCAGGAGCAAGAGGCGATCGTCGCTCCGGCCGACGCCGTCATTCAGGACGGAAAACTGGTCGGCGACACCATCATTGCCCGTTACCAGGGCGATTTCCAGATGGTGCCGGTGAACAAGGTGCAATACATCGACGTGGCTCCGGCCCAGATGGTCGGCGTGTCGGCCGGTTTGATTCCCTTCCTCGAGCACGACGACGCGAACCGTGCCTTGATGGGATCGAACATGCAACGACAAGCCGTGCCCCTGCTGGTCACAGAGCCGCCGATGGTGGCGACGGGCCTCGAAATCGAGACCGCGTTGAATTCAAGCATGTTGGTGCGCGCCGTGCGCAAAGGCGTGGTCACGTCCGTCGATGCTTCGCACATCGAAATCGGTCCCGACGTTTACAAGCTTCGCAAATTCGTCGGCCTGAACGAGCGAACCTGTCAGAACCAGAAGCCGCTCGTCAAGGTTGGCGATAAGATCGAAAAGGGCCAAGTGATCGCCGACGGCGCCGCCACGTATCACGGCGAGCTGGCCTTGGGCCGAAACGTGATGTGCGCGTTCATGGCCTGGGACGGATTCAACTTCGAAGACGCCATCATCATCAGTGAAGAACTGGTGGAGAACGATACGTACACCTCGATCCACATCGAGGAGTTCGATATTGAAATCCGCGAAACGAAGCTGGGTCGCGAGGAATTCACCCGCGATATTCCGAACGTCAGCGAGAAGCAGCTTCGGAGCTTGGACGAGAACGGCATCGTCATGGTCGGCACGTATGTTCGTCCTGGCGACATTCTGGTGGGCAAGGTCTCGCCGAAGTCGAAGACCGAATTGACGCCGGAGGAAAAACTGCTGCACGCCATCTTCGGCCGAGCCGGCGAGGATGTGAAGAACGATTCGCTGGAAGTGCCCTCGGGCGTGGAAGGCATCGTCATCGGCACGCAGAAATTCTCACGCCGTATGAGTCTTACCGAAGACGAGCGCAAGACATTCGAGACGGCCTTGAAAGAGGCGGAATCGAAGGGCAACGAGCGCATTGCGGTGGCGTTCGGCGCGCTGGTCAAGGAAATCGAAGAGATTCTGAAGAAGAAGCTCACAGACGAAGACGGCAATCCCCTGGTCGAGAACCAGGAACACCGTTACGTGGCCGAGCAGGCGACGCAATTCGATATCGAGAAGCTGGACATCCGCAGTCCGCAGCGCAAGGCCGAAGTGGAGAAAGTCTGCAAGACGCTTTGGCCGGCGGTGGAAGCCGCCATCGACGCCAAGGATCGAGCGTTGAACTCGATGAAGCGCGGCGACGAGTTGCGCAGCGGCGTGTTGCAGATGGTCAAGGTTTATGTCGCCGCGAAGCGCGTGATTTCGGTTGGCGACAAGATGGCCGGCCGGCACGGCAACAAGGGTGTGATCTCGAAGATTTTGCCCCGCGAAGACATGCCGGTTCTGCCCGACGGCACCCCGATCCAAATCCTGCTGAATCCGCTGGGCGTTCCCAGCCGTATGAATGTGGGTCAGATTTTGGAGACGCACTTGGGCTGGGCCGCCGCGAAGTTGGGATTCCAATCGGTGACGCCCATTTTCGACGGAGCGTCGGAGCAGGACATCCACAACGTCTTGAAAACGGCCGGATTGCCGGAGAGCGGCAAAGTTCAGCTGTATGACGGTCGGACGGGCGAGCCGTTCGAGCAGTTATCGACCGTAGGCTACATCTACATGTTGAAGCTGCACCACTTGGTCGACGACAAGGTCCACGCCCGCTCGACGGGTCCGTATTCGTTGATTACGCAACAGCCGTTGGGCGGCAAGGCCCGATTCGGCGGTCAGCGGTTCGGCGAAATGGAAGTGTGGGCGTTGGAGGCCTATGGCGCCGCTTACATCCTTCAGGAATTGCTGACGGTCAAGAGCGACGACGTGGAAGGTCGTACGAAGATTTACGAGTCGATGGTCAAGGGCGAAAACACGCTCGAGGCCGGCACCCCCGCCAGCTTCGACGTATTGACGAACGAGATTCGCGGACTCGCGCTGAATATGCAATTGGAAAAAACGCACATTTAGGAGGGAACAGGGGCTAGAGACTAGGGGCTGGAGGGTTTTCTCCAGTCTCCAGCCTCTAGCCCCTAGCCTCTAACTCTAGGAGTGTTCCCGTGAGCATTGGTGAAACCACCTACGACCGGATTAACGATTACACGTCGGTAAAGATCAGTCTTGCGCGGCCGCACGACATTCGTAGCTGGTCGTTCGGCGAAGTGAAAAAGCCCGAGACGATCAACTACCGCACTTACCGCCCCGAAAAAGACGGCTTGTTCTGCGAACGCATTTTCGGACCTGAAAAGGACTGGGAATGCTCGTGCGGCAAGTATCGCGGAATGAAGTACAAGGGCATGATCTGCGACCGTTGCGGCGTGAAGATCACCCACAGCCGCGTGCGCCGCAAGCGCATGGGCCATATCGAGCTGGCCGCCCCGGTCGTGCATATTTGGTTCTTCAAGGCGATGCCCAGCCGGTTGGGCGCGCTCTTGGCGATGAAGACCACGAGCTTGGAAAAAGTCGTTTACTTCCAGGACTACGTGGTCACCAATCCCGGCGACACGCCGCTGAAAATGCAGCAGTTGTTGACCGAGGAAGAGTATCGCGCCGCTCGGCTTCAGTATCCGACCGGCGGCTGGGAAGCCGACATGGGCGCCGAGGCGGTCCGCAAACTGCTGGTCAGCTTGGATCTCGTGAAGCTTTCACAAGATTTGCGCACTGAACTGATCGAGACCAACTCGAAACAGAAGAAAAAAGACCTGATCAATCGGCTCAAGGTGGTCGAGGCGATCCGCGACAGCGACAACCGTCCCGAGTGGATGGTGCTCGACGTGATTCCCGTCATTCCACCCGATTTGCGCCCGTTGGTCTTGCTGGATTCGGGCAATTTCGCCACGAGCGACTTGAACGACCTGTATCGCCGCATTATCAACCGGAACAACCGGTTGAAGAAGTTGGTCGATCTCAATGCTCCGGAAGTCATCATCCGCAACGAGAAACGGATGTTGCAGCAATCGGTCGATGCGTTGTTCGACAACAACCGTTGCAAGCGTCCGGTGCTGGGCAGCAGCAACCGCCCGCTGAAATCGCTGACCGACATGATCAAAGGCAAGCAGGGCCGTTTCCGCGAAAACCTGTTGGGCAAGCGTGTTGACTATTCCGCCCGTAGCGTGATCGTGGTCGGTCCGGCACTCCGGTTGCATCAGTGTGGTCTGCCTAAAAAGATCGCTCTCGAATTGTATCAGCCGTTCATCATTCGCCGCCTGAAGGAACTCGGCCACGCCGACACCATCAAGAGCGCGAAGAAGATGTTGGAGCGGAAGGACGAGGAAGTTTGGGATATTCTCGAAGAGGTGATCCAGAACCATCCCGTGTTGTTGAATCGTGCTCCCACGCTTCACCGCATGGGTATCCAAGGCTTCGAGCCGGTGCTGGTCGAAGGCAACGCCATCAAGTTGCATCCGCTGGTGTGCAAGGGGTTCAACGCCGACTTCGACGGCGACCAAATGGCCGTTCACTTGCCGTTGTCGATCGAGGCCCAAGTCGAGGCCCACACGCTGTTGATGTCGACGAACAACATTTTTAGCCCGGCCAACGGCGCGCCGATCATCAGTCCGTCGCAAGACGTGGTTATGGGTTGCTACTACATGACCGCCTCGTTGCTGAACGACAAGGGCGACGGCATGACGTTCTCGTCGGTCAACGAGGTGCAATTGGCCCATTCGTTGGGCAAAGTGGGCACCCACGCCGCCATCACCGTGCGGCTGCCGAAGGATCGCCGCGTGAAGGGCGACCGCGGCGTCAAGCCCAAGGGACTCGTGCAAACCACCGTCGGGCGAGTGTTGTTCAATTCGATGTTGCCGGCAGGCATGCCCTTCTACAACATCCCGCTGCGGTCGAGCGATTTGGCCAAAGTGATTTCCGACTGCTATGAAATCCTCGGCCGGCGTGAAACGATCGATTTGCTCGACTCGTTGAACCGCATCGGGTTCCGTCAAAGCACGCTGTCGGGCCTCAGCTTCGCCACCGACGACTTGATTACGCCGCCAAACAAGTCGAAGATCATCGCCAACGCCGAAAAGGGCGTCATGCGGATCATGAAGCTTTACCAACGCGGTATCATCACCGAGGGCGAGCGTTACAACCAGGTGTTGGACGCTTGGACCCATGCTCGTGAACAAATCACGACCGAAATGATGCAAGAGTTGGAGAACGACCATCGATTCGAAGGGTACATGAACCCGATCTTCTTGATGGCGCACTCCGGTGCCCGCGGCGGCGTCGAACAAATCCGTCAGTTGGCCGGTATGCGCGGTTTGATGGCCAAGCCGTCTGGCAAGATTATCGAAACGCCAATTAAGGCGAATTTCCGCGAAGGGTTGACCGTGCTGGAATACTTCAGTTCGACGCACGGTGCCCGCAAGGGTTTGGCCGATACGGCCTTGAAGACGGCCGACTCGGGTTATCTTACCCGCAAGCTGGCCGACGTGGCCCAGAACGTCGTGGTCACGTGCCACGATTGCGGTACGACGCAAGGCATCACGAAAGGCGTGATTTATCGCGGTGAAAAGGTCGAAGTCAGCTTGGCCGACTCGATCAAGGGCCGCGTCAGCCGCACGAACATCGTCAACCCGATCACCGACGAAGTCATCGTCCGCGAGAACGAATTGATTACGATGGATGTGGCGCGCAAGATCGAAAGCATGGGCCTGGAAAAGATCCAAGTCCGCAGCACGATGACCTGCGACGCGTCGCTCGGCGTCTGTGCTCTTTGCTACGGTATGGATCTCTCGACCGGTTCGCTGGTCGAGCAGGGCATGGCCGTGGGCATCATCGGCGCCCAAAGCATCGGCGAGCCTGGCACGCAGTTGACGATGCGGACGTTCCACATCGGCGGTACCGCGGCACGCGCGGTCGAGGAAAGCGAAATTCGCGCGAAGAAGGGCGGCATCGTCCAGTTCACGCGTATGAAGGTCGTGCGGAACGACGAAGGCCAGCAGGTCGTGTTGACTCGCAACGGCGAAATCCTGTTGTTGGACGCCAAGGGCCGCGAAATCGAGAAATACGAGGTGCCCGCCGGCGCTAATCTGCTGGTCGAGGAAAACCAAGAGATCGGTCCGGGCACGGTCCTTTGCCAATGGGATCCGCACAGTATCCCGATTCTGGCCGAAGTCGGCGGCAAGGTCCGCTACGAAGACGTTATCGAAGGCGAAACGATTCGCTTGGAAAAAGACCCCGGCGGCCACGTCCGCATGATCGTCACCGAGTACAAGGGCGACTTGCACCCGCAGGTCGTCTTGGAAGACGAATCCGGCAAGATTTTGGACTTCTATTATCTGCCGGAAAAGGCCAACATCGAAGTGCCGGAAGGCAAGCAGATTTCGGCCGGTACGTTGTTGGCCAAGACGCCGCGTGAAGTATCCGGTACGCAAGACATCACCGGCGGTTTGCCGCGAGTCACGGAAATTTTCGAGGCCCGCAAGCCGAAGGATCCGGCCGTCATCGCCGAGATCGACGGCACGGTCGAGATTTTGGGCGAGAAACGCCGCGGCAAACGAACGATCGTCGTGAAGAGCGAAGCCGGCATCGAGCGCGAGCATCTCGTGTCGCACGGCAAGCACTTGCGCGTCCACTCCGGCACGTTCGTCCGGGCGGGCGAGGCGTTGGTCGATGGCCCGTTGGTTCCGCACGACATCCTTCGCATCTCCGGCGAAGAAGCGGTGCAACAATATCTGGTTCGCGAAATTCAGAACGTGTACCGCAGCCAGCGTGTGGAAATCAACGACAAGCACATCGAGATCATTGTTGCCCAAATGTTGCGGAAGGTTCGCGTCGAATCGATCGGCGATACGATCTTGCTTCCCGGCAGCGTGATGGACAAGTTCGAGTTCCGCGCGGCCAATCAAGAGTTGTCCAAGTGCTTGAAGATTGCCGACAAGGGTGACAGCGACTTTGCCACGGGTGCGATTGTTCCGGTCGAGGCATTAGAGCAGGCCAATGCCCAAATCGAGGCCCACGGCGGGACGCCGGCCAAGGGCGTGAAGCCCAGGATGGCCACGGCGAGCACGCAGTTGTTGGGCATCACCAAGGCGGCCGTTCAAAGCTCCAGCTTCATTTCGGCAGCCAGTTTCCAAGAGACGACCAAGGTGTTGACCGAAGCCGCGTTGGCCGGCAAGATCGATCCGCTGGTCGGCTTGAAGGAGAACGTGATTTTGGGACACTTGGTTCCCGCCGGAACCGGATTCGGCATCTACCAGCATTCGGAAGTTCGCATTCGGCCGCAAGCGTTGGAAGGCTTGGCTATCGAGAAAGAAGACGTGCTGGCCCGCCACTTCCCGTTGTTG
>CAZNMP010000022.1:0-13896 GCA_964573875.1 uncultured Planctomycetaceae bacterium
GTTCAATGCAGTTAACGACCGGCTTGGTTACGTGCCGCCGGAAGCAGTCGTGGAGCTTGCCGAGTTGTTGGCGTTAGCTCCGGCGACGATTCAAGACACCTTGGGCTTCTATGGTTTTTTCAAGCAAGACAAACCGCAGGGCAAGTATCGGATTTGGGCGTGCCGCTCATTCACCTGCGCGTCGTGCGGTGGCGAAGACCTATTAGGGTATCTTTGCGAGAAACTCGGCGTGCAGCCGGGTGAAACGACGGCCGATGGCCGGATCACCGTCGAGTTTGCCGAGTGTCTCGGTGCTTGCGAAACCGCTCCGGCGATTATGGTGAACGATACGGTGTATGAAAACATGACGAAAGAGAAGATTGACGTGTTAATAAAGGAAATCACCACGTAACTATTGGCTTTTTTCTAACCTCTGGTCCCTAGCCTCCAATTCCTCATTCCATGTCCGAACCCGTCCTACTAGCGAACATCGCCAAGCCGAACAGCCATACAAGGGCTGTTTATGAAGCCGGCGGCGGCTATACGACATTGCGCCGCGCGCTGAAGGACTTGAGCCCAACAGACATCGTCGAGCAGGTCAAGGCCAGTGGGTTGCGGGGCCGTGGAGGGGCCGGCTTTCCGACCGGGCAAAAATGGTCGTTCCTGCCCAAGGATCACTCGGGCCCCATCTATCTCTGCGTCAATGCCGATGAGAGCGAGCCCGGCACCTTCGTCAACCGCATTCAGATGGAGTTGGATCCCCATCAAGTGCTTGAAGGGATTATTCTGAGTTGCTACGCCACCAGGGCAACAGCGGCCTACATCTATCTTCGCTACGAATACGCTTTGTGTTACCGGCGGATGCGGGCGGCGATCGACGAATGCCGTGCAGCGGGATATCTCGGCAAGAACATTTTGGGCAGTCCGTTTTCGCTCGATGTGCATATCCATCGCGGCGCGGCAGCCTACGTCTGCGGTGAAGAAACAGGACTCATCGAAAGCATCGAAGGACGCCGGGCATGGCCACGGATCAAGCCCCCGTTCCCGGCCATTGAAGGGCTTTTTCGCAAGCCAACGGTTGTCAACAACGTCGAAACATTATGCTGCGTCAAGCATATTGTGGAGCGAGGCGTCGGCTGGTTCCGTTCGATGGGCACTCCGCCCGCGCCGAACGATTCCCGTGATCCAGGCAGCTTTGGGCCGAAGCTGTTCGGCTTGAGCGGCCACGTCAACCGCCCCGGCTGTTACGAAGGTCCCTTGGGCATAACGGTGCGGCAGCTTGTCGAAGTATTTGGCGGCGGGATGCGCGAAGGCCGTCGGGCCAAAGCAGCCGTGCCCGGCGGACTGAGCACCGGCGTCATGACCGAGGCCGAGTTCGACACGCCGCTCGATTTTTCCGCGCCCATTAAAGTCGGCTGCTTAGGGCTCGGCACTGCCTGCGTTACGGTGTTCGATGAAACCTATTCCATGCTCGATTTCTTGCATAATAGTTGCAGGTTCTTTGCGCATGAGAGTTGTGGCCAATGCACGCCTTGCCGTGAAGGAACCTATTGGGCCTTGCAAATGATGAACCGAATCCGCGCAGGCCGCGGACGGTTGCTCGATCTCGATTTGCTGCTAGAGATTGGCGATTCGATCGGCATCATGCCCGGGACGACGATTTGTGGGTTGGCCGACGGCGCGGCATGGCCCATCAAAACCGCGATTCGTAAGTTTCGTGGCGAGTTCGAGGATTTCATCAAGCGGACGAATCCCCAAGGCTATGCCGAAACCAAGCCGGTCGAAGCAATGCCTATACTAACAAGCAATCACTAATTATTTATGTCGATGTTGATCAACAACCGCGAACTCGAAATTCCCGCAGGAAAGCGGTTGAATGTCATCGAGGCTGCGCGGCTCGTGGGCGCTAAGGTGCCGCATTACTGCTGGCATCCTTCGTTATCGGTGGTGGGCAGTTGCCGCATGTGTTTGGTCGAAATCGGCTCGCGCGACCCGAAGACAGGCCAAATCTCGATGCAGCCGAAGCTCGTCCCAGGCTGCAACACGATTGTCACTGACAACATGGTCGTGGTGACCGACAGCGAAAAAGTCGTCCGAGCCCGGGCGATGGTCCAAGAGGATCTATTGCTGCGACATCCCATCGATTGTCCGATCTGCGACAAGGCCGGCGAGTGCAAGCTCCAAGATTATCATTTCAAACATGGTCAAAGCGAGCGCCGCGCCGATCTGCGGCCTTTCACCAGCCGTCGGCGCGACCTGGGTGACGTCACACTTTTCGTCGATCGTTGTATTTTGTGCAGCCGATGTGTGAGATTCACAGCCGAAATCACCGGCACGCATGAAATCATGCTCACTGCCCGTGGCACGCAGCAAGAAATCGATGTCATGCCCAGTTTTCCACTGAACAACAAGCTCTCCGGCAATGTCGTTGATCTCTGTCCCGTCGGCGCCTTGGGCGATAAGGATTTTCTCTACCGCCAGCGAGTCTGGTTCCTCGAACAACGTGCCAATGTCTGCACAGGCTGTTCGACCGGTTGCTCGATTTGGATCGAAGAAAACCAAGAACGCATCCATCGCATCACGCCGCGCAAAAATCCGGCGGTCAATAAGTGGTTTATCTGTAATGACGGCCGCTATGATTATCCCCACGTCCACGACCCTCGTCGCTTGACGCAGCCATGCCAAAATCTCGCCTTGCCCGCAAGAGAGAGAAAGGCCAAGAGTGAGCCGCAGCAAAATCTCCCCTCGCTCGGGCACCGACCCGCAGGGTTGGTCGGCGTGGAAGAGGCAAAGGGTGAGGGCAGTTCGCCACAAAACACCGACGGCAATCCCAATCAATCCGATCTCAAAACGAACACTTGGGATTTTCTGCTTGGCTCACTTTCCGCTCAACTCTGCAAGGCGAGCCGTTTGGCCGCCGTGCTGTCGCCGCATCTCACGGTCGAGGAAGCCTATCTGCTGTGCCGGTACATCCGCAATATCGACGGCGAAGCATTGCTCTCACTCGGCCCGATCCCCATTCTTGGTGAAAACGAGCGATTCCCCTCGGGCTTCACCATTGCCGCCGAAAAATGCCCTAACCGCCGTGGTGTCGAAGCAGTGATTTCCCATTTTGCTCAAAGCATCCCGTCGTTCGACGATCTCTTGCAGGAACTCGACAACGGCGCGATCCGCGGCGTTTGGGTCTCGGGCGGATATAAAACTCCTTGGATCGGCCAGGCAACCGTCGGCCGATTCAATCGCATCGAGGTGCTCGTCGTCCAAGATTTGTTCCCTTCGCCGCTTTCTGAACGTGCCACACACGTTTTGCCCGGCGTCGCGTTTGCCGAGCGCGATGGATCCTACGTCAATCGCGCCGACCGCCTGCAATCCGTCGCCCGAGCGATCCGTCCCCCGCTCGAAGCTCGCTCCGAGGGCCGCGTGCTTTGGGAGCTGTTAGGCCGCAAAGGACTTTACGATCCCCGCACCATTCTCGAAGAAATCGCCCGGGAGATAACCTATTTTTCCGCCGTCATCGGTCCCGTGCCGGAAACAGGCATTGATTTACGAAGGAATCTTTTGGCTGGAGGAGAAAAAGATATAAACATTATATAAACCCGTGAAAAAAATAAGATTCGATCTTTTCCTTTTTCCCATTTCCTTTTTTTCACCTTACACTGACCGTCGCCAATCCCAAATGCCATCCATTTTCCTTGAATCCATCGTAAAAATCGCCATCCTGATTGCCGGGCTGATGACCGCCGCGGCGTATCTGGTGTTGGTCGAGCGTTGGATGGCCGCCTGGGTGCAAGATCGCCTGGGGCCGAATCGCGTCGGCATCCCTCTCACCAAAATTCGCCTGTTCGGTCTGGGCCAACCATTGGCCGACGGCGTGAAGATCTTTTTCAAAGAGCAATTCACGCCAAGCCGTGTCGATCGCGTTCTTTTTTTTCTCGCCCCCATGACGATCTTCATTGCCGCGGTTGTTGCTTTTGCAGTCATTCCGTTGGGCAGCGTCATCCCGCCCAGCATTTTCCCGGCCTCCTGGGGTATTCATGGAAATATCCATCTGGCGGTTGCTCCCTGCGTGGATGTCGGTATGGTTTACGTCTTCGCTGTGGGCGGTATCGCCGTGTATGGCGTTGTCTTGGGCGGTTGGGCAAGCAACAACAAATACAGTTTCCTCGGCGGACTCCGCAGCGGCGCTCAGTTGATCTCCTATGAACTGCCACTCGGCCTCGGCATTCTCGGCGTGGTCCTGGTGAGCGGATCGCTGCGGCTCGACACGATCATCTCTCACCAGGCCCAAGCCGGTATTTGGAACGTATTTCAGCAACCGCTGGGCTTCCTCGTCTTTTGCGTGGCCGCTTTTGCCGAGGCTGCCCGCCTGCCCTTCGATCTTCCCGAGGCCGAACAAGAACTGGTCGGCGGCTATCATACCGAGTATGCCGGCGTTAAGTTGATGCTCTACATGGTCGCCGAGTTTCTGCACATGATTCTAGCAGCCTTCTTAATCGTCATTCTGTTCTTCGGCGGCTGGCATTTCTGGGGCCTCACCGGCTCTGGCGACACGATCACTTGGCCGATCGCTTTGCTGCGCATCATTGTTCTGCTCGCCAAAGTAATGGGCATGATCCTGTTTTTCATGCTCGCTCGCTGGAGCTGGCCGCGTTTCCGTTTCGACCAACTGATGGAACTCGCCTGGAAGATTATGATCCCCTGGGGACTTGTGAACCTCGTGGTCGTGGCCTCTTGGCTCGAATTTGGCAACATGCTGATTACGTGGATGGGGTTCCCGTTTGCTTGGGGGATGGCTGCCGTCGGCTGGGCCGCCATGATTGTCGTTTGGATCGTAACCGTTGCAACCGATCCCACCGGCGGCAACAATCAACCGCATCGCGAGGTGCAGCAATGAACCGAAACGACCAAAAAATCACCTGGGTCCAAGAACCTCGCCTTGGTGCTGCCGGCCGGTCGTATCTGTTATTGTTCGCGCAGGGGCTGACGACCACCCTGCGACATTTGTTCCACCGCAAAAAAACGGTCCAATCGCCCGAGGTGCGTCACGTTATCCCCGATCCTCGCATCTATCGCGGCGTGCATCGTTTGAATCGCGACACGCAAGGCCGGGTAAAATGTGTGGCCTGTTTCCTTTGCGCCACCGCCTGTCCGGCCCATTGCATCGATATTCTCGCCGCGGAAAGCCCCTGGCCCGACCGCGAAAAATATCCCCAGAGCTTCACAATTGACGAACTGCGGTGTATTTTCTGCGGTATGTGCGAAGAAGCCTGCCCTGTCGATGCCATCGAACTGACAAGCCTTTACGATCTCTCGGGCAAAAGCCGCGAAGAAATGGTTTTCGACAAAGTGAAACTATTAAGCGTATACGACCAAACGAAAGACACTGAATAAAAGCAAATTTTCAAGATCCAATTTCCAATGTTCAATAATCACTCGCGAATTCCATTCCTAATTATTGAACATTGAAATTTGAACCTTAAACATTTTTTCTCCATGCTCAACCACTTTACCATTCTGACGCTTACGACGCTCCTCGGCGCTTTCGGCCTATGGCTGATGTTGCCGCGTGGCACGGCGCGCGGACGCAGCGCAGGCGTCGTTTTGGCCTGCATTGCGTTGGGGTTGGGGGCGGCGCAAGTGCCGCGGCTGAGCGATTGGGCGGCGGACGCCGTCTTTCTGATTCTTGCCGGAATTACGATCGTTTCGGCCGCCGCCGCGGTGACGTTTCGTAATCCGCTGTATTGCGCCGTGTGGTTTGGCCAATCGGTCTTGGGCACGGCAGGGCTTTTTTTCTTCACCGGCGCGCAGTTTTTAGCCGTGGCCGCCGTCGTGGTTTACGCTGGCGCGATTTTGGTTACATTTTTGTTTGTGCTGATGCTGGCACAGCCCGAGGGGCATGCGCCTTACGACCGCGTTAGCTGGGAAGCACTGGTTTCCGCCGCAACGGGCATTACGATCGTCGGCGTGCTTTCGATGATCATCGGTCGTGTGTTTTTGCCCATCCAGCCGATCAAAACACCCACCGAAGATGCCCTGGCCTCTGGCGTCTTGACTTCAGAACACGTTGCCCGCCTGGGTGCCGAACTTTATGGCCGGCATTTGCTCGCTGTTGACGTTGCAGGCGTATTACTGCTCGCCGCACTGGTCGGTGCTGCAGCCGTCGTAGGTTATCAAGGAAAAGGAGCCCGTTGGCTGTCCCCCAGAAAACAAGGTAACGCAAACGATCTCGATTTTATACCCGACGGCACGACGGTTTACGGCGACGACAGATCCGTCATTCCTTCAACCGCCAACCCAAGGAATGAACGCCATGACCGATGAAATCGTGCTACTGAATAATTATTTGATCGTCGGAGCGATCCTGTTTGGCATCGGCATGGTCGGCGTCTTGAGTCGTCGAAACATGATCGTGATGTTTCTCTCGGTCGAAATCATGTTGCAAGGTGTTTCCCTAAGCTTGGTCGCTTGGAGCCGCTACCACAACGATTTCGGCGGCCAGATCTTGGTTATGTTCATTATTGCCTTGGCGGCTTGCGAGGCGGCGTTGGCCTTGGCCCTCGTGCTCGTGCTGTTCGACCGACGCGGCAATCTTGACATCACCGGTTGGCAACTATTGCGTGAGGCCAACCAAGCCGCCTTCCAGGAGACGCCATTGCCGCCGTCCGCCGAAAAAACCGAGCCGTTGCCACGTCTGCCTCCCGCCGGCGTGCAGCCGGAGATTCCGCCCAACGAAATCGACTATCGCCCTGACATATAGAGGAATACCCAATGCCAAAATCTTTCATGCTTCCCATCAGATATATTTATTATTCCGTTTTCGACATTCATTCGACATTTTGATTTCGACATTCGATCTTGCACATTTTTGCGTATGCCCAACATTAACACACTACTCATCCTGATCCCTGCGTTGCCGCTGGCGGCTACATTGCTGACCGCCGCGCTCGGCCCGCGTATCTTGCGCGAGCGAAGCCATATACCTGTGGTCACGGCATTGCTGCTAAGCTTCGCAGCCAGCATTGCGTTAGTGTTTCAGGTGCAACAGAAGATCGAGCAGACCGCCGAACAGAGCAGGGCAGGGCGGGTCGCCTATGCCGAAAAAGCCGTAACGGTCGTCAAACTTTGGAATTGGTGCAGCGTACCGCAAGCAATATCGAAGGCAGACTATTTGCAATCTGCCGGATGGCATCCCGGATCGCCGGAATACGCCCGACACGTCTGGAATTTTAACATCGACATCGTTCTTCAGGCCGACCCTCTAACGGCCACAATGCTTGCCATCGTCACGTGCATATCCGCCTTGGTCGCAGTCTACTCGATCGGCTACATGCGAGGCGATTCCGGCGGTTGGCGTTTCTTCGCCTACATCGGCCTGTTCGTGTTCTCGATGACCATGCTCGTGGCAGCCGGCAATTTCGTGCTGTTGTTTGTGTTTTGGGAACTCGTCGGCCTGTGCAGCTATCTCTTGATCGGTTTTTGGTACGAAAAACCGGTGGCGGCCGCAGCAGGCATGAAAGCATTTTTGGTAAACCGCATCGGCGATTGCGGATTTCTGTTCGCGCTGTTCCTGATTTGGATCACCTACGGCTCGCTCAATTTCCACGATACTATCGTAGGCGGAAAACTCATTGAGAGGGGGATCTTGGGCCAATGGCGGCTGGAAAGCGGCTGCTTCAACCACGACTGGCCCGCCACGGCGATCTGCTTGCTGTTGATGTTGGGTGCATGTGGTAAAAGCGCTCAATTGCCACTGCACGTTTGGCTGCCCGACGCCATGGAGGGCCCCACGCCCGTCAGCGCGTTGATCCACGCCGCCACGATGGTCACGGCAGGCGTCTACATGGTTGCCCGGTGTATGCCGCTTTTTGTCGCGTCGCCGGATGCTTTGCAGGTAGTTGCGATCATCGGTGGCGCAACAGCCCTCCTAGGCGCCATCATTGCCATTACGCAAACAGATCTTAAACGCATCCTCGCCTACTCCACCATCAGTCACTTGGGCTATATGTTCGTTGCCCTGGGCACAGGCACAATCCTAGGCGTCACGGCCGGCATGTTCCATCTGTTGACCCATGCTTTTTTCAAAGCTCTGCTATTCCTTGGAGCTGGCAGCGTTATGCACGCCATGGGCGGCATCATCGACATTCGCCGGCTCGGCGGACTGCGCCGTCGCATGCCCATTACGCACGGCACCTTCCTATTCGGCTCGTTAGCCATTGCGGGCGTCATCCCCTTCGCCGGCTTCTGGAGCAAAGACGCCATCCTGTTGGCCTTGTATCAACGCGCAAGCCAAGGCGCCGACGGCAACATCTATCATCTGCTGTTCGGCAGCGTCATGCTCGGCATCCTTCTGATCGGTCTCTACACATTCCGGCCGTTTTTCCTGGTCTTCTATGGCCCAGAACGAATTCCGCCCGAAGCCGGACATCACGCCCATGAGTCGCCCGGCGTCATGACCGTCCCCCTGATGCTGCTGGCGTTCGGCTCGTTGGTCATCGGAGCGTATTTCGAGTGGACGCACGGCTTCGCCGCATTTCTGAAATCAACGCCCTCGCTGGCCTTCTTGCCTTCCGAGGTTGCGGAATCCTCGGCGCAAACGGCCGAGCATTGGAAGATCGGCGCCATGAGCACCGGCATCACGTTGGTCGGCATCATCCTGACCGCCACGCTCTATCTAGGCGATCAAACCGGCACGGCCAAGCTAGCCCGCTTCATGGATATCTTTGGGCTTTACAGCCTTTCGTCCGGCAAGTTCTTTTTCGATCCAATTTACTCGCTCTTCGTCGTTCGGCCGATGCAGGCCCTCGCTCGAGTAGCAGCCCTATTCGATCAGTATGTCATCGACGATCTTGTAGACCTTTGCGGCAAGACGCCTCGCTGGCTAGGCGCTGCGTTGCGTCCCCTGCAAAATGGTCTCACCCAATTTTACGCCCTCGCCATGATGCTCGGACTTCTGGCCATGCTCGGAGCCATGCTGCTATGAGGGATTAGAGATTAGGGATTGGGGATTAGGGATTAAAAACAGCTCCTCCCCAACATCCCCAAAAATTGAACATTAAACATTGGAAATTGAACCTTGACCATTGAACATTTTCTAGCCACTAGCCACTAGCCACTACTCCATGCCCTCACTGCTACTGATCACCGTTTTCCTCCCCTTGGCCGGAGCCTTGCTCTTGGGCGGTGATCGAAGATCGTCGCGGCAGTGGACGCTGGCCGTGGTACTGGTGACATTCGGCATGGCCGTGGTGCTCATGGCACGTTATCCCGGTGGAACAGATCCCTCTGCAGTTATCGATTTCCCTTGGCTCGGTTCAGCCGATACGCCGCTCGACGTTCGCTTCAGCATCGCCCTCGACGGACTGAGTCTCTGGCTATTCGGTCTCACGGCCCTTTTGATGATCGTTGCCGTTTTAGTCGGCTGGGAAACGATCGACCAGCAGGCGTCGCTCTATTACCGCCTGCTGCTGGTTCTAGAAACAGGCATGCTCGGTGTATTTGTTGCACGCGATATTATTCTCTTCTACATCTTTTTCGAGTTCACGCTCATCCCGCTTTTCTTCCTGATCGGCATCTGGGGTAGCCACGAACGTCGCCGCGCAGCCCTTAAATTTTTCTTATACACCTTCACAGGCAGCGTTCTCACGTTCCTCGGCCTGTTGGCCATCGTGCTTTGGAACTATTGGCATCCAGTCGGCGATCCGGCCGCGTGGAAAATGACCTTTTCGATCCCCGCCTTGACGCAATCGCTCGCCGACAACCGCATGGATCTGACCTGGCAAATTGGGATCTTCATTGCATTATTCCTCGGTTTTGCGATCAAAGTCCCCCTGGTTCCGCTGCATACATGGTTGCCGTTGGCGCATGTCGAAGCCCCCACGGCCGGCAGCGTCCTTTTGGCCGGCGTTTTGCTCAAAGTTGGTTCCTATGGGTTTGCTCGCTTCAATCTGCCGATGCTTCCCGAGGCTTCCGTTCTGCTGATGCCCTGGCTGCTGGCGATCGCGCTGGCCGGCGTCATCTATGGCGCGCTCGTGGCGCTCGCCCAAAACGACATCAAACGCCTGGTCGCCTACTCCAGCGTCAGCCACATGGGTCTTGCCCTGGCAGGCCTCTTCGCGCTGAACCGTCTCAGCATCCAAGGCGGCGTCCTCCAGATGATCAACCACGGCCTATCCACCGGCGGACTGTTCGCCGTCGTCGGTATGATCTACGAACGCTACCACACACGCCAAATTGCCGAACTCGGCGGACTCGCCCGGCGTTTGCCCATCCTTGCGTTCTTCGCCCTTGTACTATCGCTTTCCAGCATCGCAGTGCCGGGCCTCAACGGATTCGCCGGCGAGTTCCTCGTCCTCTTAGGTGTCTTTCAACGCGGCTGGCTCGATGCTCCCGCCTATGCATGGCTTCCCTTCCGCATTCTCGGCGTCGTCGGCCTACTAGGTGTGATCTTAGGCGCATGGTACATGCTATGGATGGTGCAACGTGTTTTTTTCGGCCATCTCCGCGAACCCGAACACAAGCATACCGATGCTCCGCCCCGCGATCTCTCTTCGCGCGAAATAAGCTGCCTCGCACCGCTTCTCGTGTTGATCGTCTGGATTGGTCTCTATCCTCGTTTCTTCCTCGACCGCATGACCCCGACTCTCGATGTCCTAATGACGCCTGCAATGCGAGCAGCCGACAAAAACATGGGCAACCAACCCCGCGATGCATCTATCGACGTCGGCGATAGCCATCCCGCGTCCTTAATCCCTAGCCCTCTAGTCCCTAACTAATGACCTTCGAAACCGTCCAACTTCTGACGCCCGAGACCGTGCTGATTGCCGCCGCCGTGGCGATCTATCTTGGCGGTGCGTTTTTTGCGTCGCCCAAAGCATGGCAATCCATCGCCGGCGCAGCCATTGCCGGGGCGGCAGCTCTTCTATGGCTCCAGCATGGAAAAACCTCGGCCGCCGAACCGTTGGCTCTCGATCTCATGGCTTGCTACGGGCGTTGGGCAGCCCTAGCCTTCGGCGCGATGCTTGTACTCTTGGCATCCGATGCCATGCCCGAATACATCGGATCCTTATTGCTCAGCATCGTCGGTCTAATGCTTACGGCCGGGGCAGGCGATTTAGTGCTGCTGTTCGTCAGCCTGGAACTCATTTCGATTCCAACCTACATTCTGCTCTATCTCGGCCGGCGCGACGACTTTAGCCAGGAATCCGCCGTCAAATACTTCTTCCTAAGCATCCTATCGTCGGCAATTCTCCTGTACGGATTCAGTTTCCTTTACGGCCAAGCCGGTGCCACCGATTTGTCGGCCGTGCGCGAATATTTTAGCAACGCCGCATCCCAACCGGCCAATTTGTCGATCCTCTCCAAGCTGGCTCTGGTCCTCGTGTTCGCGGGCCTTTGCTTCAAAGCCGCCGCCGTGCCGTTCCATTTCTATGCGCCCGACGTCTACCAAGGAACCACCTATCCCAACGCCGCGCTATTGTCCATGGTTCCCAAGGCGGCCGGCCTGATCGCAATGGCCCGGCTCATCGTTGCCGCCATGCCCGGCCTCGAACCCTACTCCTGGCAAATCGTCTTGATCGTTTCCATTCTAACCATGACGGTCGGCAACCTCCTGGCCCTCTGGCAAGACGATCTCCGCCGGCTACTCGCCTATTCATCCATCGCCCAGGCAGGCTACATGTTGATGGGCTTGGCCGCGGCGTTAGCTGCCCGTCATGGTACCAACCACTGGAGCGGCATTGGAGCCTTGCTGTTCTACATAGCCACCTACGCTGCTGCTACGTTGGGAGCCTTTGCGTTGCTCGAATACCTCGGCCGGCCCACGCGAAGCCTCGACGGCATCGAAGAACTTGCAGGTTTGGCGCAAACCCGCCCTTGGCCCGCCGCCATGTTGGCCGTTTGCATGTTCAGCTTGGCCGGCGTGCCGCCCCTGGTCGGTTTTTGGGGTAAATTTTGCATTTTTGGAAGTGTTTTGGACATCGCCGGCTGGGCTGAAAGCAGTTCCAACGTAGGGCGTTGGTTTCTGGGGCTTGCGGTGGCCGGGGCTCTCAATGCGGCCATAGCCGCTGCATATTATCTACGTGTGGTCGGCGTCCTGTATTTCCGCACCCCTTTGGCCACGCCCCGGGCCGAGGGCGGCACCGGCCCCTGGTCCGCGGCTGTCCTCTGTACGCTGCTGGTCATTGCCGCGGGAGTTTTTCCCACTCCTTTGATGCAAGAAACAAAAAAAGCCGCCACCCCAGTCTGCCCCGCAGCCTGGAGTGGCGGCACACCCTGTATTTGTTCTGTTGATGTTTTCGCTGACTCTGGTATCATCGAAGGGACGTGTGATAGCTGTATCTCACATCGACGCAAAATAGTTCCCGACCACAAAAAAAGCCACTGCGATAATTTCTAAAATATCCCGACCATCGAGCGATTTGCGACCCGTCGGACGCCGTTTGTACGCATCTGTATGCGATTTTCTCAACTTACATCATCCCTTTGTGACAACTTCAGCTTCCATAAGGTGTGTAAACACACCTTCAAGTAGAGTACGGTGCGTTCCACACACACACAACGGATATCGTATAGATTTAATTCCCAATTTTGCAGCTTTTTGAGACTCGCCCCTTCAAATCGGAATCCGTAGAATGCCTCCCCAACGCACCCATGTAGCCGGACTCATCCGACTGCTCAACGCGGCCGAACAGCCCATCTATGTGCTGGACGACGAACTTACGATCGTCTTCCTCAATCAAGCTGCACAAGAGTGGTTGGGAACAGGCGAAAGCATCTTGGGCCGCCGCTGTACTTACCATTCCAATCCCACGGCCGATAAACTCGACGCGGCGGCCGCGAACTTGTGTCCGCCGCCCCAATCCCTTTCCGCCCAAAACACCGTTGCCAGTGTCTCGCGCATCGCCGAAAATGGACAAATCAGCGAACGTCGTGCAAACTTCATCACGTTCGGCGGCACAACCGATAATCCATTGGCCGTGATTGCTGTGCTCGACGCCGAGGATCTGCCGCCGACTTCTGCCGATCGTTCTTCCGATACTTTCGACGCCTCCTGCAAAATTCCCGCCGAAATCGCGGAAGCGGGCTCCATCGCCCTGCACGAAATCGTCCGCCGCTTCCACCAGGAAGCCGCCGCGCGGTATCGCATCGACCGCCTGATAGGGCATGGGCCAGCCATGCGGTTGGCCCGGCGTCAAGTGGAATTGGCCATCGGTAGTCATGGCAGCGTGCTCCTTGTCGGTCCCGCAGGCAGCGGGCGCCGGCACTTCGCCGCAACGATCCATTACGCGGCAACCGAAAACAAATCACAGGCCGAGACTCCGGCACATTCTGATCGCAGCGAAGGATCTCCCGCCGCCCATGCCGCTCAAGAAGAATTTGCTTTCCGTTTCGCCGCCTTGGATTGCCCGCTGTTGGGCGTCGATCTGCCCGACGCGATTCGCGAGGCCACGACGCCGACCAATCGCCGAAACGATCAAACCATTCAAGGTACTTTGGTGCTGCATCGCATCGACGAAATATCTGCCGAGATCCAAGTCGTTGTAGCCGGCTTGTTGCTGCAGCGCCCGGCCACGTTGCGATTCATTGCAACCGGAGCTGAACCGTTGATTGAGCTGGCCCGTCGCGGAAAGTTTCGCGCGGATTTGGCCGCCGCGTTAAGTACGATCGTCATCGAATTGCCGCCGTTGGCCCAACGCCGCGACGATCTGCCGCTGTTGGCACAGTTGTTCCTCGAAAATCAAAACGCCGCGGGACGACGCCAGATCGGCGGTTTCACCCAAGCAGCATTGGATATGCTAGACAGTTACCCCTGGCCCGGCAACCTCGACGAATTGGCCCAAACAATTGCCGAAGGCCACCAAAAAGCAGCCGGACGCGAGATCGACGTCAGCGATCTGCCCGACCGGCTCCGTCTGGCTG
>CAZNMP010000023.1:0-13868 GCA_964573875.1 uncultured Planctomycetaceae bacterium
CCCAGGTGTGGAGCGGATTGCTGGACTTTGACGTGGACAAGATCGTTGCCGACAAGGGCTATACAGGCAGCGCTACGATGGCCACTTTGACCTTCGACAATGCTTTGTATGCATTTAGCGAGGCTAAGACCGGCGCTTATGTTGCGAAAAAGATGGTTGATATCAATGTTACAACGAATGCCAGCCCCGTGCCGGAACCGGGAACTTTCGCCTTGGCCGGCATGGGCCTGATAACATTGCTTGGATATGTTTGGCGCAAGCGGCGAAGTTAGTGTCTTCTTTATCTAGCAAAAGTGAGTTGCCGATCGCTTGCGCGCGAAATAGCTAATTGCCAAACGATTCAGTTGAACCACGAAGGAATCGCACCATGTTTTCGGCAAGCAAGTATTTTGGATGTCTTGGCGTTCTGTTGCTGGCAACTAATGTACAGGCAGTAGAATTGCAGTCGCCTGTGTTGAAGTGGGGGCCCCTTACCGCTGGAACCGGTGCCGGTAGTGCGTATTACTTGAACGACGCGGTCGCCAGTGAAACCGTGATTGTTCCGGGCATTAGTTCCGGAATCTATCAGCAGAACAAAGCCGGTGGCATCATCAATTCACTTGCCGTTACCGACGGTTCGGTGGCAAAATCGGCCTTAACGCTTGGAGACTACGTATATTTCACCGGGACCGAAGGCGGGATCTATCGCACACAGAATTGGTCAACGTACTCGGCCTGCACGATATCGAACAGCCTTGCCCTGGAAACAATTGCGACGGACGGCATTCAGATTTTTGGTACGACGACTGATGCTGGCGATCAGATTCATGGCTATACCGTTGATTCGAGTACAGGTTATCTTACAAAATCTTGGACGACGTCGGGTATCACCGGGCGCGTTCGGGGGCTTGATTGGGATGCCAGCGGCTATATTTATGCCGTCGATGGCGGCGGAACGACGGAGAGCAATACTGGCAACACATGCCATATCTATGCCATCAATGCCACCAACGGCGTCACCACCGACATGGGCGCGATTACCTATAACGGACGTGCCTATCAAGTCGTCCGTGAAGGAAATCAGCTTGCGGTGTTCGATTCCTACACGGGTTCTTCCGCAGCGGCCGGGCAAATGTATGTCTACAATTTGTCAAGTGACACAGCTTTAGCATCAACGATACCCGTAGCTACCTGGGATCCCGCAGGAATCGGTTCGATCTATGGCGCAGCAATCGACAATGGATTTATGTGGCTGACAAGTGGCGGCGGAACAACCTATGGCTATGCTGTGCCGGAACCGGGTACTTTCGCGTTGGCCGGGATGGGCCTGATAACATTGCTTGGATATGTTTGGCGCAAGCGGCGAGCCTAAAGTCGGGCTGTCTTCATGCCACATGATGCAATATCAAGGGGCGAACCGGAACGACCGGTTTGCCCTTTCTGTTTAAGGGCCGCTTCTTTGTCCGCAAAATCCGCAAGACGAGCCATACTTGTTGTCGCGATCGTTGCGGTTGCGGTTTGGTTGTTGCATGGCCCTTTTCTTCAATATGCGGCAGAGCTGCTTATCGTTGATCAGCCGGATGGCGATTATCAGTCCGTATGTATCGTTTCTCGATTGGGCTGGCCGGTCGATGACGAGATGTACAATACGGCTGCGGAACTCCATCGTGCGAAACATTCATGCAGGATTTTGTTGGTAGGGCCGTCGGCCAATCGCTTGAATGAAATCGGCATTGTGCCGACCTTCGAGAAGATTAGCCGCCGCGAGTTGGCATTGCGAGGCGTGCCGGCGTCGTCGATTTTCGTGATTCAGGGTGAGAAATACGGTTTTGGGGCCGCCATTGAAGCGATTCAGCCTCAACTCGATAGGCATCCGCATGATTCGGCGGTTTTCCTTTGCAGCCGTTTTGAAAGTGCGCAAATACGTTTCTTGTTGGATCGCATTCTTGAGCCGGATCAGGCCGCCCGGGTACGGGTGCATTGTATACCCAGTAAAATATGTGATGAAACGAACTGGTGGAAAAGCCGTGGCGGATACAAAAGTTTTGGCGGATATTGGCTAAGGCAATTGTTTCAATGGTGCGGCGGCGGATGGGATGCTCCGGCTTGCTGCTCGGCCGACGACTATGAGCGTAAAGTGCTTCAGTCCTTTTCGGAGGATACGCCATGAGTCGCCGCGGGTTTGTTTGCATTCTTTGTTTCGCAGGCATCGCAGTCGTTTTCCTTTGGGCCTTTCATCCTTGTTTGTTGCGGGGAATGGGCGATTGGCTTGATGTGGGCGAACGTCCGCGATCGGCCGACTATGTGATGGCACTCGCCGGCGATGATACGGCGCGTCCGTTTACGGCAGCCGCTTTGATCCAGGCCGGTTATGCGCGATGTGCGGCGGGAGCTCGCGTTGTTGAGAATCCCGATATTTCCGCCCGTGTTCTGCCGCCCAGTCATAAAAATCTCCGCAGCATCTTGATGTGGTACGGCGTGCCGGAGAAGGATATTTTTATATTGCCGGGCGAAGCCAAAACCACTTTTGATGAAGCCGCGGCGCTGGCTGCTTTTCTAGAGGATCGTCCGACTGCCCGGGTGCTCGTCGTTACCAATGATTATCATACGCGGCGAAGCCGATGGATCTTTGCCGGAGTATTCGGCAACCGTGCCGATCAGATAACGTTCGTATCCGCTCCCACCGATGTTTTTCCTCTCGACCGCTGGTGGCAATATGAGGAGGGAGTGGTCGTTGTAGTGAATGAGTATTTGAAGCTGGCGTTTTACATCGTTCGCTACGGCCGCTTTGTTTACTGGTTGGCTGCATTGGGCGTGCTGGCGTTGGCGATCGTTTGCGTGAGACGAGCTTATTCGAGATGAAAATCGAGGATGCCGCGTGCTTTCGGTTCCACGACGCGGGTTAGCGTGGTCGCGGAGTTGTATTTCGGAGGAATGAGGTCCACACGTTCAGGATATTTCACTCCCATGGCGCCATCGATGGTTTTGCCGGTTTCCTGCATTGCCGTGATGCGGATTTTCTTTTCGCCGGCAAGCGTAGACACTTGATATTTGCCGTCTTCGATCTTTCCAAACGCAGCCGGGGCGATATTTTTGGCATCGGCGAAGACAATCTCGCCCTTGGCGATCGGTTTGCCTTGATAGGTGACGCTACCGGCAACGACACAGATGCCTGGCTGATTGTTGCAGCCTGCCAGACAGAGGATTGTGAAAATGAGAGTGCCGATATTTTGCCTAAAATGATCCATGTCAACTCCGTCGATGACTTTGGGATATCGGGCAGGTATCAGTAGTCGCCGACCACTAGGCCGTCTTGGGAACTTCCTAGATTGCGCCAAGTGGTTAGATCAATCGAATTGTTGACGAAGTGAATGGAACCATCGCAGAGTGCGACGTTGACGCCGCCGGGATGGGTGCTGCGTGCTGAGAGGTTTTTCGGCGTTGAACCTGTATCGTAACCTGACTCGGAAGCACAAGGCATCCCGATGGACTCGGCTCCCGTGGGATCGGGACACCAAACGCCCATGATGTAGTCGGGAACGGCAGTGTTGGGGGACTCGTGGGTCGTAATGCCTGCATGGTGGCCGTACCAAATCAAACCCCGCAGATCCGAATTCCTTTCCGCATCGGAGCCTGTAAACTGTCCCTGGCGAACTTCGGCCAACAGCAATGTATTGCTGGTTCCGTCGCGGATTGCGCTGAAATTGATGGCTTGTATCTTCGTCGAGCTGTTTTCCTCGTAGTAGAACGGCGCGCCGTGGAAGGTGACGCCGTTCAACGGCGAAACGCGAAATACCGAGGTATTTCCTAAATTCACGGCATAGTTATAGTTGGCCATCTTATAGTCGGCGCCTCCCCAGGAGGATCGTGTGGGCGTGTCGCTGGGACAGATGTGCGTTGGGATCGAAAGCTGGCAAAGCGTGATATTGGGCTCGTCGCAATAGCGTTTTGTTTCATCCCATGCGACTGCGATGCTGGTTTGTTCGATGAACGGCAGCGTCATTTTCGGCCATCCTCCGCACGCCCAGGTTGAGGCGGCGAACGGCAGTGCGTTATGCGCGCTGTGGTAATTGTGCATGGCCAATCCAAGTTGTTTCAAGTTGTTGCCGCATTGCAGGCGGCGCGCGGCTTCCCTCGCGCTTTGCACAGCCGGCAACAATAATGAAATCAAGATACCAATGATAGTGATCACCACCAAAAGCTCCACCAAGGTAAATGCCCTTGACGGTGCTGCCGTAGGAGTGCGGTTAAGGATGGTCATTCTTATTACCCCCTTGTTCGTTTTCCAGGATGTTTTGCCGGTCGTGCTTTCTTACGAAGCGGCAAGCGACTTGTGTTCGGCGGCAGAAACTCGTTGGACGGCGAACTTAATTACTTGGTGAATCTCTCCCTCATTTTGTGATACGAAGTTCGATAATCGTATCGAGAGGATTGCGATCCGTCTTGGCCACGGCGACCTCGATAGCTTGATCCGACTGCTTCACCGTGACAGTGCCGCCGGTCAAAACGGAACTTTGGATGATTTTCATGGGAATCGGCGGCAATTTCAGCGAATCTCCGGTCCAATTCAGAACATGGAGATAGATGGCGTTGCCTTTTTGGGTTGCGCCGCCCCAGGAGCCGTTATGCCAGGGCCCGCCGCGCGTGCCATAGATGCTTTCGCCATACTTAGTCATCCATTGTCCCATCTTTTTCAAGACAGCGACTTGCTCTGGGGCGATGGTTCCGTTGGGCAAGGGGCCGATGTTGAGCAGGAGGTTGCCGTCGCCGGTTGCGGTTTGAACGAGCATTTGTACGCATTCTTCAAAGCTGCGCGTTCGTCCGTCGGGCCGATAGGACCATCCGCCGCCGTCCTTGCATTCGGTCATCGTCATGCACGATTCCCAATTGCGCTCAGTTTGAAACTTGCCGATCTGTTGCTCCGGGGTATCGTGATCGCCGCGTGTGAGGCGAGCGATTTCGGGCGTCGGCTGATCGTTGGTTTTTTGGAAGAAGGCCGCCGCCCGGTTGTTGATGACGATGTTGGGATGCAATTGGCGGATCGTGCCGAAGAGTTCCTGGAATCGGTAATCCGCCCAATTGCCGGCGACGTGATCGAACCAAAGCACGTCTACTTGGCCGTAGTTTGTCAGTAATTCGCGGATTTGGCCATGATAGAAATCATTGTATTTCGCATTGCCGTCCTTGAGATAGTCGGGGTGAGTCCAGTCGCGGGTTGAGTAGTACCAGCCGAGTTTCAGACCGTGTTTGTGCGCGGCATCGGCGATTTCCTTGCAGAGATCACGCTTGAAGGGCGTAGCGGCGATGCTGTAGTCGGTTCGGAGTTTGGTGGGCCACATGGAAAATCCGTCGTGGTGCTTTGCGACGAAGACGACGTATTTCATGCCCGCCTCTTTAGCAAGTTGCATCCATTGGTCGGCATTGAATTCGGTGGGATTGAACTGTTTGTAGAGGTTGTCGTACACTTCAGGCTTTTGGACCTGCTCCGCGCCGCCGAAATCGAAAGGATGTCCGATGCGAGACCAACTGATTTCCTTGCCTGACACGCTGGAGGGCCCCCAATGGATGAATAGACCGAATCGGGCATCGCGCCACCACGCCATTCGCTGGTCGCGTTGTTGGGGCGTTTCATTCAGCAGGGCGTCGGCTGCCGCTTTGACAGCGGGATTAAGCTCGGCAGCGAGGGCTACGGTTGATGTGTCCAGAGTTAAACTTGCCGAGACGCATAAAACAGCGGCGATTGCGAAGTGACAGGCAGATCTCATCAGAAGTTCCTCGTGGTTGTAGCTTGTTTATTTAGTTACATGATTGCGGTGCGATTGGGGAAGGCTTGTCAGTTGCTTTCCCCAATCGCATTTTTTTCCGTATTTAAAAATTATTTGTGCCTGTGCCAGGCGTAGGCCACGAGGCCGCAAATCGCCATGCCAACTAACACTAACGACGAAGGCTCGGGAATGGGAGATGCGGTTACTTGAACCGACAATGTTTGGGTGAAGGAAGGCATTGCCGCTCCCATCGTTTTGTTGAGATAAAGGTCGGGGTTGTCATTCGAATAAGAAAAGAGAATGACCGGGCCACTGCCATCCCATTCGGCGACGCTGGCATTTCCCACGCTTGTTGTTCCATCAACCCATCCGAAGGTATATCCTTTTTCAATGGTTGCGCTGCCGCTTACGAGTCCGAATGCGAAGGTTTGCACGCCGGATGCATCATTGGTTCGCGTCGTCCCCAATCCGGTGATGGAATAGTTGTTTGTTTCAGAATCGTATTTGGCGATGAAGGGCGTGATGTTTCGTCCTTCGGTGCCGGCAGTTTTGTTGTAGAATCCCCACGTACTGACTTGTTGTGCGGTGGTAAGACCATCGAAAAAAGATACCGGCAAGCCCCAGATATCGCCGATGGTGGTGTTGGGAGTACCCCGGGCTATTAAGTCATACCCAATTGTATCTGCCTGCATTTGAGGGGATGCGGCGGCAAACACGCCCGCGGCTAGAACAGCCAACACAAAAATATGTTGCGATTTCATCACATGTGTCTCCTACGGTTCGGGATGGAAAATACCGGACGGGCGACCGAACCCTTTCTTTCCCACTGTCCGGCAATCAGTTAGTGGCACTCTTCCTGTTTCTTATTGTTTATTCACCGGGAAATCGACCGTGGTTGATACGCCGGAATTATTTTCCAAGTATAAGAGGATTGTTCGATCGGCATTTGTGACGATGGAGCCTGGTTTACCTTCGGGGAGATCGTCGCGATAGCGCCAAACCTTTCCGTCGATGTTGACTTCGCCTTGACGTTGCAGGAACAATGAGAACAGCGAGGACGCCTGGCGCTGGCCATAACGCAACATGGGATGGATTCCAAGTTGGTAAATTGCCGAAATACGGATTTCGGGCAATGCTATGCGCCAATAGCCGAGATCGTCGATGGAGCCTTGGAAATAGTACAGCCCAACAAAGCCGGATCCCAAGTCGGCCAAGTTGGCTCCGATGCTCAGTTTGTCTTGGAGCTGCATGGCATGGGTTGCGCCTTCGCCTTCGAGAGCGCCATCGACGTAGAGTCGCACGTGTTCGTAATCGCGCACCATGGCGACATGCCGCCACTGGCCGTTGGCCATAGGACTCTTGCCGGTAACGCCAAGCCAATTGTCGGCGAAATCGCCGTATTGCAGACGATCACCAGAAATGCGGAATTGCGCGGAACGATACAAACCGCCCCAGCCGAGGATTTCGAGGGCTTCCTCGCCAGTCGTTGTCGTTTTGATCCAGCCGGTGACGGTGAAGTGAAGATCGGGCCGAAAATAGGGCAGTTCGACATAGGCGCGATCGCGGAGCTGCAATGCGTTGGAGCCCAAGATGCCGGGCTGCAAGGTTGGTTTGTTGATGGCCGTGCCGTGGGCCGAGCCTACGGCGTCTTTCAGGTCGTCGTCGAAGGTCCACAGATGAGCCAAGTTGCTGGAGATGGGTTTTCCCAACTTCCGGACGAATGTAGGTGCTTCGAGCGTTGGCCTTTGAATTAAGGTGATTTTGGTTTTGTCGATGCCTGCCGACTGGCCTGCTTTCAGATGGACCGGTTTTACCGTATCGATAATGTCCTTGGTCGAGGCAATGACTTCACCGGTAAAGACCGTTACATGTGATACGCCCTCTTTCGACACCTCGACGCCGAATTCGGTGCCGAGATCGGTGACGACGGCGGTAGGCGTTCGCACGGCGAAGGAGGGATTAGGGATTAGGGATTGGGGATTAGAAATTTGGGATTTCGGATTTGTTATCCCTGCCCCCTGACCTCTGACCTCTGACCTCTCTTCACTAGCCACTGGCCACTGGCCACTGGCCACTTTTTCTGACTGCTGACTGCTGACCGCTGACGGCTTTTCTTGACTCTCCTCTCTCCCCTCTCCTCTCTTCTCTAATTTTGCGGTGAGCTTGCCGACGGAGAGGTAACCACCCTTGCGGGAATCGACTTCGTAAGTGACCGGCCCTTGGAGAATGACTTTGGCGCCGGAGTCGTAGCGGATTTCCATTAGGCCGGAAGCCAGGGCATACTTGCGGCCGAGGGGAACGTTGGCGTCGATGACGGTGGATGTTTGGACGTCGGCCCATTGCACATCGACCATGCCTGTCACGCGGCCGACGAATTCCAAAGGATCCTTGGCCGCCGGATTGGTCGTTCTGTTGAGAGACGTTGCCGGTCGATCGACGGAGGCCATTGGCTGTGGGATGTCTACTTGGTAAAACCACGCGCCAAGTGCGCCTAAGCAAATTATCAACATGGCGAACAAGTTGGAGAACACGAAGGGATGTGAGACGTAGAAGGGCGAGGGAGCCGGCGCGAGGGGCGATAAGGAATCGGAGGTGTCGAGGATAACGGGAGACGGTGTGCTGAGAATTGGGGACAGGAGATTTGGGATTTGTTGATTTGGGATTTGTTGATTTGGGATTTGTTGATTTGGGATTTGGGATTTACGAATTTCGGAACCTTGAGGTATTAGCTCCAAGCCCTCTTCGGTCGGTTTCTTTTCGGAGGCGAGGATCAACGCGCCATGGAGCGAAACGTAGTCGAGATAATAGCGGCAAGCGTCGTCGTCGGCCAAAAGCAAAGATTCGAGGCGTTCCAAAACGGTCGGTTCCGGATCGTTTTCGCAAGCGGCGTCGATCAGGTCGCGCAGATCGTTTTGTTGCAAAGGGCTGAGCGTCATTCGTGCTCCTCCCGGCGCATGGCGCGTTCGATGCATTCGTGCAAGGAGCGGCGGATGCGAACCACGGCTTTGTAGACGGCGGCCACGCTGCGGCCTACCTCGGCTGCGACCGAGGCGGTCGTTGCGCCGGGTTGATAACGACGCTCGATCAGGTCGCGATCTTGGGCGTTGAGCTGTTTCTTGCAATGGTCGAGCGCTTCGATTGCTTTCGGCGGTTGATCGGGGGCGGCAATGGCCACGTTGGTCAAACGATCCATCAGTTCGGGGCTGAACCGCAACCGCTGGCGTCCGTGCCGTTCCTGCAAAGCTTTTACTTTGTTGTAGGCCACCTGAAACGCCCAGGCGCGGAAGTCGCTGCCGGGTTGAAACTCGTCGAACTTTCGCCAGAGAACGAGATTGGTTTCCTGAAGCACTTCCTCGGCATCGGCCCGATTGGGGACCAGCGACAAAATGAACAGATGCACCCGCTGCTGGTACTGGGTGACCAGTTGGACGAACATCTCTGCTTTTTCGGGTGCAATCATGACGGTTGACGGATGGAAAAATGCCGCGTTTGGGAACAATGCTCCCCTATAGCCGAGTATAATTACGGCCCTGGACGAATGCGAAAGTCTCGTCGGCCTGTAGTGAATCCGGCGAAGAGCCAAAAGTTGGAAGGGGAAAATGAGGAGAGGTGGTTTTTGGGGTGATTTGCCCGCAAAGGAGGGGTATAGCAAGAGACGATGTGTCGCGGGCGCACCCATTACGAGTTATGGAGGCATGAGATGGTGCGTCGCGGACGCACCCTACAGGTGGTAGGGGGACAGATAAGACGTTGAGTTGTTTTAATGCGAAGTTACACCACTTTGCGCGGGCTGTACTTGGTGTGCAGCAAGTGGTGCGATTTTTCGCCAAGCGGCTTGCCGAGGAATTCGGCATAGAGTTTGGCCAGGTCGGGGTTTTCGTGCGACTTGCGGAGCTTTTTGCCTTCGTCCTCGCGGAAGATAGCTTCCATGCGGGCTTGGCGCACTTGGTTATTGGTGAAGCGCGGTTGGCCGCCGCCGCCGATGCAGCCGCCGGGGCAGGTCATCACTTCGACGAAGTGATACTGCTTCTCGCCCGAGCGAGTCGAGGCGATGACGCGCTGGGCGTTGCCGAGTCCGTGGGCCACGGCCACATTGAGTGTTGCACCGTCGAGGAAACTCCATTCGGGTTTCACGCCTTCGATCTTGAGCGAAGCTTCTTTAACGCCATCCAGGCCGGCGATGGGGGCGACATGCAGGCCGTCGAAGGGCAACTCGCGACCGGTGACGATTTCGTAGGCGGTGCGCAGCGCGGCTTCCATCACGCCGCCGGTGTTGGCGAAGATGTCGGCGGCTCCGGTCGAGAGACCCAGCGGGGCGTCCATCTCTTCGTCTTCGAGGCTGTTGAAATCAATGCCTGCCGCGCGGATCATCTTGCCGAGTTCGCGGGTGGTCAGCACGATATCGACGTCGCGGGCGCCGCTGATGTCCATTTCCGGCCGCTGGCACTCGAATTTTTTCGCCGTGCAAGGCATGACCGAGACCACGACGATTTGCTCGGGGCGTTTGCCCAATTTTTCGGCGTAGTAGGTTTTCGCGACGGCTCCGAACATTTGCTGCGGCGATTTGCAGGTCGAAAGGTTCGGCAGCAAGTCGGGATGGTAATACTCCATGAACTTGATCCAGCCGGGCGAGCAACTGGTGAACATCGGCAGGGCGACCTGCTGTTTTTCGACCAGGGCTTTTTTCAGCCGCATGAGCAGTTCGGTGCCCTCTTCCAAAATGGTGAGGTCAGCGGCGAAATTCGTATCGAAGACGCCGCGGAAGCCGAGCCGGTGCAGGGCGGCCACCATTTTGCCGGTCACGAGCGTGCCGGGTGGATAGCCGAAGCATTCGCCAAGCGCCGCGCGAATGGCCGGGGCGGTTTGGACGATGACGTGGTTGTCGGGCTTGTCCAAAGCCTTCCAAACCTCTTCCGTCTGATCTTTTTCAGTGATAGCGCCGACGGGACACACCGCCGCGCACTGTCCGCACTGCACGCAGGCGACTGATTTTAGGTCATGATTGAACGCCGGGCCGATTTCTGTTTTGAAACCGCGGTTTTGGGGGAAAAGTGCTCCGACATGCTGCGTTTCCATGCAGACGCTTACGCAGCGGCGGCATTTGATGCACTTGCCGCTGTCGCGCACCAACGCGGGAGTCGAGGAGTCGATCCGCTTGTGGGTTTTTTCGCCGTCGTAACCGATGTCGCGGATGCCTAGCTCGGCCGCGAGTCTCTGAAGCTCGCAATCTTCGTTGCGGTCGCACGTTTGGCATTCGCCGTTATGCTCGGAAAGCAGCAGTTCGACCACGGCCTTGCGCGCCTGACGCACGCGGCGGGTGTTGGTGAACACCTTCATGTCCTTGGCGACCGGCATCGAGCAAGACGCAACCAGATTCCGCGCGCCTTCGAGCTCGACCACGCAAACGCGACAGGCGCCGATGGCTTGCAGCCCTTCGACGAAACACAACGTCGGGATGCGGATGCCGGCCTTTTTCGAGGCGGCGAGGATGGTCGTGCCTTCGGGCACTTCGACGGAGATATTGTTGATTGAAAGAGTAATCATGGGAGTACTTAGTTTTCAGTTTTCAGTTGTCAGTGTTTAGCGATCAGCTATCAGCACTCAGCTATCAGTAATCGTCAATCAGTACTCTTTTGTCCGGTTCGCGGTTGCGTTTCCGGAGCATTTGTCCCGGCGAGGATGCCGAGGCTAGTCTGATAACGGACGACTGATAACTGATGACTCCTAATGTTGTGTTGCGGATGTTTCCGCATGGTTTACGACACAGCGTTTTCCGTAATCGCAACGCAGGCAGCGGGCGGCCTGACAAACGGCCACGGATTCGCGCCAGGGCTGCTCGACTTCGTCGAAATTGTTCCGCCGTCGTTCGACGGGGATCAAATTCAATTTTTCACGTGCGGCGTCCGATGGCTCGGCATCCGGATCGAAAGCCGTGTTGACTTCATGGTCTTCACGCCAGAAGGCATGGCTCTTACCGGTAAGATAGACGTCGATGCCGACGGCTGCGCGTTCGCCGGCCGCAACGGCCTCGACCACGGACGATGGGCCCGTGACGGCGTCGCCGCCGGAGAAGATCCATTTTTCCGAGGTTTGGCCCGTCACCGGGTTGACGGCGATGAATGCCTGATTGCGCGTTTCGAGCGAGACGCTGTTGCAAATACTTTGCATTTCGAGCGTTTGTCCGATTGCCACCAACACGTGGTCGGCCGGGATGACGAAGGCGTCGCCGCCTTCCTCGGGACGACGGCGGCCGGAACGGTCGAACTCGCCGAGCCGCATCGGAATGCACCGGATGCCGGCGACGCGTTTGCCTTCCAAAACGACTTCGATGGGGGCGGTAAGCAAGCGGAGGCCGACGCCTTCATGCTCGGCCTCTTCGATTTCCTCTTCATAGGCGGGCATGGCTTCACGGCTGCGGCGATAGACGACCGTTACCTTTTCCGCGCCCAAGCGGAGGGCGGTTCGAGCGGCGTCGATGGCCGAGTTGCCGCCGCCGATGACGACGACGTTTTTGCCGACGGGCACCGAGCCGCGCAAATTATAGGTGCGCAGGAACGAGAGGGCATCGGTAATGCCTTCGGCGTCCGAGCCGGGCATTCCTAGCCCCACGCCGCTGGGCGCGCCGACGCCGAGGAACAGGGCGTCGTAGCCTTCGGCCCGCAAGCTCTTGAGCGTCACATCCTTGCCGAGCGCCATGTTCGTGAAGATTTCGACGCCCATGTGCTCGATCATGCGGACTTCGCGGGCGACGATTTCACGCGGCAGGCGGTAGGCGGGAATGGCCTGGACCAACATGCCGCCGGGACGCGGTTCGGACTCGAATATCTTGGGGCGATAGCCCATGCGTGCGAGGAAATAAGCACAGGAAAGGCCCGCGGGACCGGCCCCGACGACGGCGATTTTGCGCCGTGCGTTCTGCTCGTCTTCGCGGACTTCGGGCAGTTGGACGGTCACTTCTTGATCGACCATGAACCGCTTGATACCGCGGATCGACACCGGTGCGTCGAGCGTCGAGCGACGGCATTTGTCTTCGCACGTGTGGAAGCAAACACGCGAGCAAATCGCCGCGAGGGGATTGCGCTCGCGATGCAGCCGCAAGGCTTCGGCATAGCGTTTTTCGGCCACCAACGACACGTAGCCGGGGATATCGACATTGGCGGGGCAAGCGCTGGAGCAGGGCGCGTAAACCAGCGAGGGGCACACGCCCGCGCGGCAATGCTTGTCGCGGATGTGTTCGATATATTCGTGGCCGAAGTGGCGGATGGTCGAAAGCACGGGGTTGGGCGCGGTTTGGCCCAAGCCGCAAAGCGAGGTGTCTTTGATCATTTCGCCGAGGTCGATCAGACGTTCCACGTCGGCTTCCTCGCCGCGTCCTTCGCAGATGCGGTTGAGGATTTCCAACATGCGTTTCGTGCCTACCCGGCAAGGCACGCACTTGCCGCACGATTCTTCTTGAACGAATTCGATAAAGAAACGGGCGACGTCGACCATGCAGCTATCTTCGTCCATGACGATCAAGCCGCCGGAGCCCATGATGGCGCCTAGTTCGGAAAGCGACTCGTAATCCAATGGCACGTTCAAGTGCTGCTTGGGAATGCAACCGCCCGAGGGACCGCCGAGCTGCGCGGCTTTGAATTCCTTGCCGCTGGGGATGCCGCCGCCGACGTCGTAGATCAGATCGCCCAAGGGCATTCCGACGGGGACTTCGACCAGGCCGGAGTTTTTGATGGCGCCGGCGAGTGCGAAGACCTTGGTGCCTTTGCTGCGTTCGGTGCCGTAGGAGGCATACCAATCACCGCCCTTGAGAATGATGGCGGGCACGTTGGCGTAGGTTTCGACATTGTTGAGAACGGTGGGTTTGCCCCAGAGACCTTGAACGGCGGGGAACGGCGGTCGCGGGCGAGGTTCGCCGCGATTGCCTTCGATCGAGGTTAGAAGCGCGGTTTCCTCGCCGCAAACAAACGCGCCGGAACCCATGCGGATTTCAAGGTCGAAATCGAATTTCGAGCCAAGGATGTTTTTACCCAACAGGCCGCGCTCTTTCGCTTGGACCAAAGCGATTTTGAGCCGTTCGACGGCCAGAGGATACTCAGCGCGGACGTAGATATAGCCCATCGTAGCGCC
>CAZNMP010000024.1:0-13781 GCA_964573875.1 uncultured Planctomycetaceae bacterium
CGGCTGGAGTGATTCGTTTCCAATCAGAGTTGGTCCCCGGCACGGCCTTCATTTCGATTACGAGGAGCCCGATCTATGTCGTTTCCTTCAGTACTGCCTTTGATGCTGCTTGGCTACCCGGAATGATCCTCTCATGGATCGCCTGCCCAGTCGCATCAATGTGATTTTGTCTGACCCACTGGTTCGCTTCTTCGCTGGCGGCCTTTGGATTCTTAGCCCCTTCGGCAATCAATACCTGTGGCATCGACCACAGCTTTCCTGTGTCCAGATCGATCATGCAATCGCGGGTCGTTTGACGGACTACATTTACCACTCGCTCGATCACCGGTCCGAAACCTGGCAGTACGGTCGTTTCTTGCTCGGCAACGCCGTTTGGGTTGGCTGTCGTGCCGACGGGTGTGGGCCGCGGTGGCACATCGGCTTCCATACGAGCCGGCAGGCCCAAGATGTCGGCTGTCGAAACGTTGAACGTCAAAGTGCCGTGTTGTCCCTGCCATTCGCTGCCTGCACGCCGCATTGTAAAATGGCCTGTTGCGTTGCCCGATGTGGTGCCATCGGCTGAACGCAGCCCTTTCAGGCCACGGAAGCGCACGGAAGCAGTGTCGAAGAGGTTGCTGCCATTGCCTGCCTCGAAATCCACTGCTAACTTTTCACAGGAAGCCCCCAATTCCGTCAATCGTTCAGCGACTTTGCGTCGAATTCTCTCGGCGACTGCTTCACGTTTCTCGGGCGAGATTATGAAAACTTCCCCGGTAGTTCCATCAGCAATGACGGACCAGCCGGGACCGGGGGTACCACTCTGCCTAGTGCTCGGCTGCCCCGGTTGCAGTGCCACGTTGCGAAATTCAACCCAGTGATATGGTCGAGCCTGAAAACGGAACTCCTTAATCTGCTTAAGCGGCAGGTTTTGGAACGTAGCTGAGAATTGAACAATGTTGTCCACCGAAGGGGCCGATTGCCTGACGGGCGCATATTCCCGCCCCTTGTCGTCTATGGCTACCAAGCGAGTCTGCTGGTCAACTTTGGCGTATGTGCCGTTGAAAATGAGGCTGCCGTCCACCTTCTCGATGGGTTCGGAGAAAATCACCTTCCAATAGGTGTTGCCACGGCGTGGGCCTGTAGCTGTGGCAAAGCTCTGTATCGAGGTTGACTCGTAAATCGTCTCCCACGGCTCTGTCGCTATGCCGATCTTGACAACAGCCAATTTTGTGGATTTTGGATAGCATACACAGACACAATAATAGCCTTTTTCCGGCTCACCATTTGGCTTTTGCGATTCTCCCGTAGCCGAGGCTCCACCATTCGGAAATTCCCAGATGGGTAAAGATGAGTACTCGGGTAGCCCTTGTGGGCGGATGACAAGCTCGTAGGCTTGCTGCTCTTCAGTGGGATAACAGCGATTACCGCTAATGTCAAACGGTCCTTCTCTACTCGACGAGCCGTCGGGCTGCCACCACGGTTGATCCTTGGATGGGTGGCGCGAGATGGCTACCAACTCAATGCTTCCTTGCGGCAGCTTGGCAATCCACGGCCCACCGATGCGCTGGATATTGTTGACGATCGGTGCATTTGGCGATGGTCTGGAGATGCCATCACCAAAGATGTACGCAATTTGTGGCCATGCAATCAATGAGAATGTTGATGCCATCAACATGATCGGCCAGAACCATGCTATCCCCAATATTACCGCTCGACCACGCAGCTTGTTCGCGGCTCGTCGTATGTGCCGCAGCGTTCCAATGGCCGATAGCGTTGTTGCCGCCGTCAGAAGAGCCGCACCACCAAGCAAAATAAGGGTTACGACGAATTCCGGTGTACTCGGATTCCAACTGCGTTCGTGACGCAGGAGTTCCACTAGGACAATGGCACCGCCGCCAATGGGTAGACTGAGAACAAGGAGGACAATACTGACGATGGCTTGCCAACACCAACTACCGGCCTTTGCTGTGTTCTGTTCGGCAAGAACTCCCGACGATGGCAATATCGTCCGTGCTCCCCACGCGAGTATCGCACCTAAGCACACACTCAGCGGAAAAGCTACAAGACCTAACAAAAACTGCATGTCCGAATCCAGGTCTATTCCGCTAGCACGATAACCTCCGATCAGGAACCAGAGAAGCACTGCCGGAGGCAGCAGGAAAAGAGCTTCAATAAGTAACGATCTGCCGCCCGTCTGAAAACCACCAACCTTGCCGATTCGCGGCATATCGCTATCCAGACTTGCCAGTCGCTCCAGAGGCACTTGGAATGCACGATAGATGCCACCGAACAGAAATAGCAATGCAAAGGTCACGGCCGACAGCGTAAACCAGGGTAGCTTGTCGCGAGTCCATTCTGGCGACAGCAACAGCGCAAACACGATCTCGCTGATGAACATAAGCCCCATCACTATGAAACCCAAGCCGATAATACTTCGCCAGTTTATGATTCGGTCTCCGTTGCGTCTGGCAACGATGCCGTAGGGACTCACTTTCCGCACCGTTGTTGAAGACGCGGTAATGATACTCTCAACCTGTGTCTTGATCTCGCTGGCCTGCTGATAACGCTGCTCCGGCTCTTTCTCTAATGCCCGCAACACTACCTCATCGAGCCGCACGTCGATCTGCACCTTCTTCGAGGGCGGAGCAAAACGGCCAATGGGAAGCTCGCCGGTGAGCATCTGGTAGAAGACCACGCCCAACGAATAAATGTCAGCACGATGATCGACCTGTAACGGATGCTCAATCTGCTCGGGGGCCATGTATTGCGGCGTACCGATGATCTGGCCGGCGGCGGTCAGTTGGGACGCCAGTAGCGGTTCCTGACCGCCCTCACCCCCGGCCCCTCTCCCGCAAGCGGGCGAGGGGAGATTTTCAGCCTCACCGGCCACTTGCCTTCCTACCAACTTCGCAATGCCAAAGTCGGCGATCTTTATTCGGCCTTCCTTGTCAAGCAACAGATTCTCCGGCTTGATGTCGCGGTGGACCACGCCGTGATCGTGGGCGTATTGCAGCGCCTCGCAGATTTGCGGCACGATGGCCAGAGCTTCTTCAGGTGTGAGCTTGCCTGTGTCCAGTAGCCGACGCAGATTCAGCCCGTCAACAAACTCCATGAGAAAGTAGTAGAGACCGTCGGTCTGACCGAAATCGTGAACCGCAACGACATGGGGATGACTGAGCATGGCCATCGCCCGAGCTTCGCGTGCAAATCGCTCGGCAAAGGCCGGGTCTTGACCGATCTTCGACGCGAGAATTTTAAGCGCCACCAGCCGGTCAAGCCGTTTTTGCCGGGCCTTGTAGACGACGCCCATACCGCCACGGCCGACAAGCTCCAAAATCTCCAGGTCCGGGAAATGAGAAGCCAACTCAGCCGGTGTCGGCGGCACATATTGGGCATCGAATGAGTCGGTTGAGGCCGATCCTACTTGCGAAACACTGTCTGTTTGTTGTGTGCCAAAACCGGCTCTGAGCACACAGTTGGGACAGAGACCCTGTGGGGCATCCTTTGGCACTTCAGCCCCGCATTGGGGGCAGCGATACGATTCCGCCATGTCAGACTCCCTCTCAGGAAGGGTTTGCAGTCCAAAAAAACGTCCCGGACGCGCCTCTACCACTTCCTGACCCAAAAACTCGAAAAGGTTACACAGAAGCCGTACATTTTTTGCGGCCGGCTTACTCCGTCTCAACGATTCTCTTCAATTTCATCAAAGCGGTCTCTCCCAAAGGGCTGCCAAACCGCGAAACGAACCAAATCAGCGCTCGGAAGCATACGTTCATTCGAGGCAATCGAATCTCAGCCAGTGCCGTTACCCGCGTACTCGATCCCAAGTCGTCTAATCGGTACGTGATTACGGCGGCAGGCTCGTCGGAATCGGGCATCATCTCGCGTGTACAGATTGTCCGACAGGGCTGCAACTCGCAGATACTGCCTCGCATGGTGGTCACCCGCGTGCCCAGACGGCGCTCTATGTCGTAGACGGCACCGATCCGTCCGTCCTGGCCACTGGTCAGCCTACATCCATGCACCTTGTCATCGAACAGATTCCACAATTCGGGCGAGCGGAGGTACTCCCACACCCGGTCGGCAGAGGCGGCGATTATGATTGAGTCGTTCAGTCGCATATTGGCCACCGGGTTGCCGTAGGTATAAGCGGTCTGTTTGGGCACGCAGCGGTAATCTAGCCCAGTACAGCCAGCAGTTCCCCCAATTCATCTTCCAACGTCTGGGAATCAACGATTGTTCGGGCAATTTCCTCCTTCAACAACTTGCGGTATCGTCGCCGCAGCCGGTGGGCCGCCACCTTTACCGCCCCTTCGGTCATGCCCAGTTGCCCGGCAACCTCAAGGTACGCTGACTTCGCAGCCCCACCGGCAAGAAACTGCTTCAGCATGTCGAACAGTTTCAACTTGCCGGTGGCGTGAAACTCCTCGCGGAGCCGATGAAGCACGAGGTCCAACAGAGTCAATGCCCATCGTTTCTCGTACAGCCGCTCAGGCGTCAAGTTGTCCACTGGCTCGATCTGTTGGTAGCGGCTCTCGCCGGCATGGAAGTCCAGCGAAATCGTGAGCCGATTGCCGCCCCGTTTCTGTGCTGCTTGACGCCGCTCCTGGTTCGCCAAAAAGTGTTTCATCGCGCCCAATAGAAATGAGCGGAACCGGCCGCGCTGCCGGTCGGCAGTGGCCAAGTAGTTCTTGGTCAACAGGCAGACGAAGAACTCCTGGGTCAAGTCCTGGGCGTCCTCGGCCGAGTGTCCGGCTCGCCGCACAAAAGCATAGAGAGGAAACCAGTAGTTCTCACACAAGATAGCCAGCGATCTGCTGGCCTCCGGCGTGCGATTGCCACTGGCGCTTACCACCATGCTCCAATGCGTGGTGGCAAACCGGTCCTCGCGTACCGGCAATCGTTTCAGTTTGCTGTCGTGTTTGCTTTCGTAGGGCATCATGGCCCTATTTTAGAGACGCAAAGCCCCTATCGCAATGAGCCCCACCGTTCGACTGGAGTGAGTTGTCAGCCGTTGCCGATTGAACTGAATATGGCACGCAGTCCAAAAATGCTGGCTCGTCATTGTGAGGAAGACGCTTGCGTTTCAAAATAGATTGCATTCGTCGGTCTGAGCAAACACCCAATCAGGTGTCCCCGGATAATTGCCAGCGAATCTCATCAAGCGGAACGGTTGCCGGTACTGGAAAAGCCGTTCCGAAAAAAGGGTGGATTGATGGAACGTCCGGACAAACAGTTGAGTTTATGAGAGCCGCACGACTCGGTTGCATGCGGAAGGCTGTAGGTCAGCGTTACGGACGTCTGGTACTGCCAATCGCGAACGATGGTGGACAGGCGATGGCCAATCCACCGCCCGATGGCGACTACTCCAGCTCCTACACCTGGTATCTGTACGATCCAACGGCAACCAACGTCGTTTCAACCGACTGGAACATGTATCCCAACGGACCGCATGGCTTGACGACCGACTATACGACGACGGGCTGGATCGACGGCCTCTTTGTCGTCCGTGTGGCCTCCTCGCCTCGCACAACGATCCACGGTATTGGAAGGCGGCCCAGGCGACTTTCTAGATGACATGATTCGTTTCTGGCTACGGCAGCAGCCCACCGCAGAGTGCGGCTGCGCAGACAAGATCGCGCAGATGAACGCCTGGGGCACGGGTTGTTGTCGCGAACATCTCGATGAGATCGTCGGCTGGTTGATCGCAAAAGCTAAGCAGGACGGATGGAAGCTTGCCAGTGCTCCCGGCGTAGAAACCCTGATCCGATTGCTGGTAATGCGAGCGATACGAAAGGCCGAACGTACCGCCTGTGGATAGCTGTGCATTATTCCACCGACACAATCGCCGTTCTTCCCGATGCCTTGGAATCGCCCTCCAGCCTGGAAAACCGTCAGCCATATGATGTTCTGGTCTAGGTAATGCGATACGGCTCATGCAATTTGACTGGCCTGCAATACTGGCAATGGCAGGCGGTCCCTGACTGAAGCATTTAGGAAAATGTGGTGCACCAGTAATGGGGTTGCGCGTGCGAATGAAGTGGATTGTTGTTGAGAATGGTTACATTCACGCATGGAGTGTTGGCTGTTTTGTGTCTAATAGGGCTATGCTTTCTGATGTTGTTTTGCCAACGCGGTGATAATGCCTTCGGCGACTCGTTTTCCCGACAGCAGCATACCGCCGAAAATCGGTCCCATCCGTGGACCGCCCAGCGTGGCGGAAACACTCATCCCGGCGATCCATAGGCCGGGAAATAGCTCGCCCGCATGGTTAACGACGAATTGCTCGCCTTGCGTGGCGTCCATTGGTCCTTCGCCGAATTCGGATACGGCCTTCACATCTTTCAATAGACCGCGTTTTTTGAACGATTGGACCAGCACGGCCTCGTGACCCGTTCCATCCAGAACCGCCTTGGCGGACAGAACGATCGGATCAACTGGCAAGTGTCCTGCAATCATGGTGCGATTGATGACAACCCCGGTGATCCGTCCGTCGCGGACGCAGAGGTCTTCCACGGTGGCGAGGTTCAAGATCACCGCGCCCGCTTGAACGGCATTCCAACACAGACCAGCACCGAGTTCAATCGCATCGACGGCGTACAGACCATCGTTTGCCGGCTTGGCGCGGATGCCCATTTCACTCAAGAGTGGGATTGCTGCGTCTTGAACGACGGCGATGTTCATGCCCATTCCGCCGCCCCAGATGCCTCCACCTGGCGATAGTCGCTTTTCGAGAATCGTTACCTTAACGCCGCTTTTTGCGAGAAAATATGCCGCAACCAAGCCGGAAGGTCCGGCGCCTACGATAGCCACGTCGCTCGTTAGGCAGTCGAGCAGCTTTGCCGAGTAGGTGCCGATAATTGTCTTGGAGATTTCAACCTCATCCAGTTGCATTGTCAGATTATTCCTTTCGTAAATCGTTCATGGTCAGTCGTAGGCAAGCCGTGTCTTTTCGTCGGTCAGTGTTGGTTCGAGTAACGCCGGCCAATGCGGCGCGTTCCAGGTGCCGAGTTGCGTGTGTGTCTGGTAGTATTTTTCCGGAATCGGATGCGTTCCGACGACAACTTCCAATCCATATTTCGTTCGCAAAAAGTCGCAGAATGCCTCAATATGTGGACAAGGCGGATAGCCGACAATCAATCCGGTGGCCAAATGCACGACCTCAGCGCCATTGTTCTTCATTTCGGAAGGCACATACTCGACGTTGCCGCCCGGACAGCCGCCACAGGTGGTGTAGCCGACCAGTTCCACCTCCATGCCTTGGTAACGGCTAAAGGCTCCTTCGCGGTTTCTCAACGCACGGAGACACTTCCCTCCTGCACAGGTGTGATAACGATTGCAGATGATGATGCCAATTTTCATACTATCTCCTATGCAGCGGCTTGGGACAGCGACCGACGTAATATCGTCGTACCGACAGGACATTTCAGATCGCGTGCAATGATCGGACATTTAACTCGCAAAAGAAACCAGATCGGGCGTGGCGAATCGGCCAGCGTTTCATAGTTGCCTTGCCCTTTGCAGATTATCATATCCGCCCGCTCAAAATGGCGGCGGAATACGTCGCTGCAATCGCTGAGAATTGTGCCCGGCGCGTCGGAGCCGTTGTCGATGACCTTGGCGATTTTTGGAAGTCCGACATACTCGGCATCCGCCATCGTGGCGTCGTTGATGACGGGGTTGCCGCGAACGGCGACCGTGACCTTCCGGCGAGGAAGCTGTTCCAGAAGCAGCCGATCAAAGACAATCTCACCAGCGTTGTCGGCCAGATACAGAATATCATTGGCTTCATCAACCGCTTCGGCGAACTCGTCGATATGGCAGTCCAATGGCGCGGCGAGGCAATCGTCGAAACTCGCAAGCACGTCATCCTCATTGAGATTGGTTTTCACGGCAAGGTCCATGATGTTGCCGGCGATCGCCAGACGCACGGCAAGCTCCAGGGGACTGCCTGCTGTCTTGACCCGATCGGAGAGCATTGGATAGAGTTCGAGGGCTGCGTCATTCAGTCGGCGTTTTTGTTCGGCATACGGGTCTTCATTGCCGGTGGCCTCCCGAATGCGCCGATGGATCGCTTGGGCCATCATCGCCGGCGGCTGCCGGAAGTCCATGCCGGCAATGCCTTCCAACGCCGCACGAACGATCGTTTCGTGGATTTGTTCATCGTTGGTGGTCGAACGAACGGAGTGGATCGCCTGGCGGATCAAGCAAGGGATACAGTCGAGAAACGTTTTCATGGATAGATGCCTCAAGAGCGATGTCCGCCAATCATAAACACTGAAAACTCTCGCATTTCACCGCCCACAATTGGCTTGCGAATCACGTGAACCGTTACGTCGTTTACATCAACGAAGCCTGCTCGACAAAGCTGATCTTTGAGCGCGCCACGGTCGAAACCGTGATGATAAACGCTTGCGGCAACATCCGGTCCGTGAAACACACCTGGCTCCGTGTCCAAATCGGCGATGGCCAACGTGCCGCCGGGCAGCAACATTTTGTAAAACGCCGTCAAAAGCGTTTCGATAGGATCGACGTGGTGCATCACCATGTTCACTACGATCAAGTGATAGCGAGAGTCTGGGATGGGATCACGTCCCAGATCGAGTTTTTGGGTTCGCATCCGCTGCAAACCGCCGACTCGTATTTTGTCATCCAAAACCTGGAGCATTCCCGACGAACTGTCGGCCCCAGTGACGCTGCGGACGTGTGAGAGCAAAAAGAGTCCAAGCAGTCCAGTGCCGCACCCGTAGTCCAGGACATCCATGCCACGGGTTGGTTGTACTTGACGGAGAATTGCCTCACCGACGGCCTTGGCTAGTTCCACACGCCGAGGTTCCGCGTCCCAACCGGCCGCAGATTGGTCAAAATGATTCGCATTGGTATCGCTCATCAGACTCACTGTCCTGGCCTAGGCTGTGGAATCGGCTGTAAATTGGCACCGGGCTTCACATCCGCCGCCGGTTTGCAGTTGGAGCAACCGGAATTCACCGTCTGCGATCCAGTCACCACCGCTTGCGTCCAACCATAACTGCAACAACCCATGCAGGGGTTGCAGAAATAGACATGGCCACAACACGGGTTGCAGTAGTAGTTGCAACAAGCGGGGGTATAGTAGCAACAAGGGCTTGCGTAGACATACGTGGTCGTAGTTGGCCTCGGCCAGCCCCAACAAGCCAATGCCGTTTGGCTCCCTGAGACTGTCAATACAACCAACCATCCGAATACCAACACCGTGCGTCTGAACATGAGATACTCCTTTTCCGTAGCACCAAGTGCCGTGTGATTATGTAAAAACTCTTTGGCAACGGTCACAATCAATCAAATTCAAATCGTGTTCCCACGGGACATGCCTGGCATTGGCCCGGAAACGCATTCCACAACGCCACTGTCGCCGGCATTCCGGTGCAATGGGCGGGAGCCAAATGGCGGACGCCAAGCTGCTTGAGTTCTTCGATCGTCCGCTCAATGCGGAACGGGGATGCGCCGACCAAGTGCATTCCGCCGATGACTGTATGGATGGGGCGATTATCCGTCAACTGCCAGATATATCGCAACGTGTTGATGATGCCGGAATGAGCACAGCCCAAAAGCACAACCGTTCCTTCGGCCGTGTCGATGAACACCGACTGATCGTCTTCCAACGGATCCGGCTGCGTACACGCTTCGTCCAAGAAAAACGGTCCGCCGGTGTCCTCGAAATCGGTAAGCCTTGGAACGGGGCCGGTCACTGTCAATCCATCGGACACGATCGTTGGTTGTGTCGTATGGATCAACTGATTGCGTGTCAGTCGGATGGCCTTCTCGGATGGATAGGGCATGCCAATGCCACGCGCCGTGCCATTGTTGTTGCGGGCAAACTTTTTCGCAAAGGCCGCCGGATGTGCATAGACCATCACGGACTGCGTGGATTTCAAGGCCTCGGCCACCCCGCCGGTGTGGTCATAGTGCCCATGACTCAGAATCAAAGCGTCAAGATCGTGCAGCGGGACTTTCAGCTTGTAGGCATTGCCGGCCAACACGCCGCCTTGCCCGGAATCAAGCAGGATTTGCTTGCCGTTGTGATCAATCCAATACGAAAGACCATGTTCGGCCAGGACTTGGGGCCCGTGAGCTGTATTTTCAACCAAAACTGTAACACGTGTTTTTGCCATCATCATCCCGTCTTATCGAATAAGCCGCCGAACGACTTGTCGAAAAACTTGGCCTTGGCGGTAGCCTTCACATCGCTGTTTTGGACCAATTCAGCCGCCACCTCATAAAGCGGACTTTCCGCGGAAGTCACCCAGGCTCGAACCAGCGCCTCGGTCGCCGTTACCACCGGATGCCGGAAACGAACCGTCAACTCGGCCGTCACAGCGACAATTTTACGAGAAAACAGACAATTTGTCATGGCGCCATCCAAGAGCATGGAGACAACCCCCCCGTGCAAAACATCCGGGTAGCCCTGGAAAACCTTATCGCATGAAAACGTTGCCTCAATGGCGCCGTCATACGCCAAGCGAAATTTCAGGGCGAGGCCTTGTGCGTTGCTCGGACAGCACACAACGCAGCCGGGATGGCTTTCGTTGCGAAACTGACGATAAGCTAGATGTTGTTTTTCAGTGGTCGCAGGCATTTTGTCCCGACACCAAGGTGCCGCCCAAATAGGCCGCGACTAGGTTCTCCGCAGTATCGGCTGGTGCGCCGACCACGACCTTGATGCCGCTTTCGGCAAACAATGTTTGCGCCCGCTGTCCCATGCCGCCGGCGATAATGGCCGTTGCGCCCTGCTCGTGCAACCAGCGAGGCAACAGGCCCGGCTCGTGTGGAGGCGGCGTGACAAGCGTTGTCTTAATGGGCTTGCCAGCTTTCTCGTCAACGTCCACCAGCGCGAATTGCTCGCAATGGCCAAAGTGCATACACAGCCGACCACCAGCCATCGGGATGGCAATTTTCATAAGCGTTTTCTCCGTTGAAACTGAAGATGAAGGTTGTTTTGAAGATGAACTATTCACAATCCGTGTGACAACGGCGGCGAAAGAGTTAGCAGCCATACGTTCGGCAAAGTGATGCGCGTAGGGCGTTCCGTTGTCGCCGCACTCGACAATTTCCGGGTCGATGGGAATCCTGCCCAGAAACGGGACGCCCATTTCGCGGGCCAACGCCTCGCCGCCGCCGGTCTTGAACAGCGGAATTATCTCATGGCAATGGGGGCAAACCAACCCGCTCATGTTTTCGATGATGCCGACCACCGGCAGCGAGACCTTTTCGCAGAACGAGACCGACCGCCGCACGTCAGCAATCGCCAAATCTTGTGGCGTCGTGACCAGAACCGCGCCGGCGGGTTGTCCGACAAGCTGCGCGACCGAAAGCGGCTCATCACCCGTGCCCGGTGGAGCGTCGATCACAAGGTAATCCAACGGTCCCCACTCAACGTCCTTGAGAAATTGCTGGATAACGCCATATTTCATCGGACCCCGCCAAATCACGGCGTCCGTGGCGTTTTCCAGCAGGAATCCGATCGACATGACTTTGAGATTCCCGATTTCGATTGGCACGATTGCCTGGCCATTAGTGACCGGCCGGGTCTTTTCCAGGCCCATGAGTTTCGGGATGCTGGGGCCATGAATATCCACGTCGAGCAGGCCGACGGACTTGCCCATCAGAGCCAGCGACGCAGCGAGATTGGCCGCCACGGTGCTTTTGCCCACACCGCCCTTGCCCGACATGACCAACAGCTTCATGCCGATCTGGCACATCCGTCGTTCCAAATCACGGCGATCCTGGAACTGCTCATCCGACTCTTCTGGGCGACGGTTCTTCGACGGGCACTCGCTCTTGGAGCACTGGCCGCATTCGGGTGCGGGCTTCGTTTGATAATCCCGGATCGCGGCTTTCAACGTGTTCGAGGCAAGCAATGCACAGTGTTCCGATTCCTTGGGCAGTCCGCCGAGCGCTGTCAGAATGTCGGCCTGCTCGACGTGGGCTGCCTCGCCGAGCGTTTTTCCTAACGCCAGTTCCGTAGCCATGCTGCCGGCGGCCCGAGAGGTTCCGCAGCCGGTTGTGGTGAAGCCGATTCGGTCAATCCGACCATCCGCAACTTGGAGCCAAAACTCCATCGTGTCGCCGCACGGGCCGGTGATGCGGGCATGGCCGTTGAAGGACTCCAACGGGCCGTAGTTGCGGGGCGAGTTCGCACGTTCCATGACCGCCGGCGAAAGCCCGCTGTCGGGCAGCAATTCGCCAGACTCGGAATCAAAAACCCATTTTACATCCACAATCGTTCTCCTTCCAATGTGGGCATTGCCCACGTCGCAATGTCAGCCAATCAAGTTGTTATTTGCACCAAGCCGCCGACCGCCGATGAGGCAACCGACGAAAGACGTCTTTGCACCTCGCCCCACACCACACGCATTGCTTCAGCCGCAGGGCCGTCCGACATTCCCACCAGTGCCTTCCGAGCGATCTGAGCGCGGGTTACATCGTTGTCGTATGGGATGCGACCGACCGCAACGATACCATGCTGCGAGGCCATTGCCTCGATCTCCCCTGTAACATCCATATTGAGGTCCGCTTTGTTCACCACCACAAGCCCTGGAACGTCCAATCGCGCCGCCAGTTGGGCAACGCGACGGAAGTCGTGAATGCCCGATACGGTTGGCTCGACAACGAACAGGGCCAGACTTGCGCCGGTCAACGAAGCGATCACTGGACAGCCAATTCCAGGCGAACCGTCGCAAAGAATCAATTCCGTGCCTTGCTTTGCGGCAACTTCCTGAGCAGCACGCCGGACCTGCGTGACGAGCTTGCCAGAGTTGTCGGCGGCGATGCCCAGCTTCGCGTGAACCATCGGCCCACAGCGGGTTTCCGAGATGAACCACTGGCCGCAGACGGCCGGCGCGAACTCAATGGCGTTGTGATCGCAGTAATCCACGCACACACCGCAACCCTCGCAGGCCGTCGTTTCAACGCGATACGTGCGAGACACAGAGCCGTTTCCAGGCCCGTCGAGATAGATTGCGTCAAAGCGGCAGAGTTCCTCGCACTTGCCGCAGGCCGTGCAATGGCCCGGCTTGATTCGCGCCTTGCTGCCGCCGGTGAAGTTTTCACGCCGGATGATCTTCGGCTCGAAGATTAGGTGCAGGTCGGCGGCGTCTACGTCGCAATCGACCAGAACACAACGTCCGGCCAATGCCGCCAACGACGCCACGACCGAAGTCTTGCCGCTACCGCCCTTACCGCTGATGACAACCAATTCCTTCATGGCGTTGCTCCTTCCACAATCCGATTGAGCAGCGCCCGAATCCGATCGGCAAACGCAGGCACGGCATCACAAGCCAACTGCCCGCGCGAATACGCCTCGGCCACGGCGCGGTCGTCGGCGATTTCCGCCCAAATCGGAATGCGTTGGGCATCACAATATCGTCGAACCTCGTCGTCGCCGATGTCGCAGCGATTCAGCACGACGGCCATCGGAATCTTTAAGACTCGCACCATTTCGACGGCAAGTTTCAGATCGTTGAGTCCAAATGGCGTCGGTTCGGTGACCAAGAGCACCAAATCGCTGCCCCGAACGCCTTCGATGGCAGGGCACGACGTTCCCGGCGGGCAATCGAAGATCGTCAAGTCGGCTTTTGGAGTCGCTGCCTTGACCGCGCGAATGGCCGGCGGACTCATTGCTTCGCCCACATTCAAGCGGCCTTCAAGGAAGCCAATAGGACCGGCCGTGCCAAGGCGCAGTTCTCCAATCGGCTTCGGCACTTCGCGCATGGCGTCGGCAGGACAGGCTAGCAAGCAACCGCCGCACGAATGGCACAATTCGG
>CAZNMP010000025.1:0-13714 GCA_964573875.1 uncultured Planctomycetaceae bacterium
CAATGGCGCGCCGGTGGTCACATTGCCGCCCAGCGAAAGTCCCGCCCCGCTAAGGTCGAATCCGCCGGAAGTGACATTATGGCACAGCAAGCAAGATTTCTCGGCATAGACCGGCTGGAAGTATTGGTATTCGTCGTTGTTATTGACGAGCCGGTCGCGAAACCCATCGGGATCGTCGGGGTTGGGCCGCTGGGTTTGCGGTTTGTTATAGCGATCCAACACGGCCCACTCGAATTCATCGCGCGGCGCACTTGCACCGTCGGTGCTGTTCGGTTTCAAAAAACGCCACTCGTATTCCTGCTTGCTCAACCGCTTGGTCAAGTCCTGAACCAAAGGCAAGAACTTCTCGTTCGTCTCCAAGCTCTCCCAGTGCTTGATGTACATCACCTGATCGACCAGCAGACGGCCGGTGTTCCGGTTCTGCCGGTACACCATCTTCTCGGTCTGGCTGCCATACCACCAGAAACTGGCCGTAATCAGCAGCAACAAACACGCCCCGAACAGGAAACGGCATTTCCGCTCCAGGCTGGTCTCGCCAAGCACACGTTTGATCGAACGATAGGACATGGTGTGCCTATTCTACGAAATGCGGATAAAGGACGGAAGAAGGGATTAGGGATTAGGGATTAGGGATTAGAATTCCAAAAAATTCTCCATTCATTATTTAATCCCTATCCTCTAATCCCTACTACGTCTCACAGCATCTCGACCGGGTCCACATCCACGATCCATTGCACGTCTTCCGGCGATTCCAGGCTGGCAGTCGCTTCGCGCACCGCCTCGCGAAGCTTCCCGATTTCCGCACCCTGCACTTGGATCTGGAAACGGTAATTCCCTCTTAGCCGGGCAAACGGGCACGGCGCGGGCCCCAGGATTCGGGCGTCGGTCTTTTGCTCGTGCATCGCCGCCGCAATCCGCTGGGCAATTTGCAAGGCAAACTCGGATACAACCGGCTCCGACGGCCCGCGAATCACCAATCGGATCATGCCGGCAAATGGGGGGTAACGCAACATTTCCCGCATCGGCAGCTCGCCGGCCGCAAAGGCCGCGTAGTCATGCCGAATGGCGGCTAAAATCGCCGGATGATCGGGGCTGAAGGTTTGAACCAACACGCGTCCGCCCTTCGGTCCACGGCCCGTTCGCCCCGCCACCTGCGTGACCAAGTGAAACGTGCGTTCCGCCGCGCGAAAATCGGGCAAATGCAGCGCGGTATCCGCGTTGATCACGCCCACGAGCGTCACATTGGGGAAATCCAACCCCTTGGCGATCATCTGCGTGCCCAACAAGATCCGCACCTTGCCCGATCGAAACGCGGCCAATGCCCGCTCGTGGCTTCCGTGGGCTTGCATCGTGTCGGTGTCCATCCGAAGCGTCAAAACATCGGGAAATCGAGCCCGCACTTCCGCTTCCAGCCGTTGCGTACCCAATCCCGAGTAGCGGATACCGACAAAATCACACGTGGGGCATTTTGTCGGCGCCGGCACCTGAAAATCACAATAATGACATAACGCGATTTCTTCGGTGCGGTGGTGCGTCAAGGCGATATCGCATTCAGGACATCGCACAACATGGCCGCAGGCGGGACATTGGATATGGGTCGAAAAACCGCGGCGATTCAGCAGCAAAATGACTTGTCCGCCCTCGTCCAAGGCGGTTTTCATGGCAGCCCGCAACTGCCGGCTGATCGCCCCGCCCGAAAGACCGCCGCTCTGTTTCTGACCGCGCAGATCGATCGTGCCGACCATCGGCATCGGCCGATCCAACACGCGCCGCGGCATTTCGACTAGCGTATATTCGCTCGTCCGCGCGCGGTGCCAACTTTCCAACGACGGCGTGGCCGATCCCAACACCAGCGGAATCCCTTCGGCTTTGGCCCGAGCGATGGCTACATCACGTGCGTGATATCGCGGTGCGCTCTCCTGCTTGAACGACGATTCATGCTCTTCGTCCAACACAATCAGTCCCAAATGGGGCGTCGGCGCGAAAATGGCGCTCCTGGCCCCAACGACGACGGAAACGCGGCCCTCGGCAATCCGCTGCCAATGCCAATGACGCTCGGCATCGCTCAAATGGCTGTGCAAAACGGCCACGGCCCCGAAACGCCGGCGAAACCGCTCGACCGTCTGCGGCGTCAAACTGATTTCCGGCACCAAAACAATCGCCTGCCGTCCAAAATGGATCACCTCTTGGATAGCCTGGATGTAAACTTCCGTTTTGCCGCTGCCGGTTACGCCGTGGAGCAAGATGGTCTCATACCGCGGCGCGTTCATCGCCTTCAGAATTGCCCGCAATGCCCGATCTTGATCCGCATTCATCACCAGATGCTCTTCGCGGACGTGCGGCGACTCCTCGGCCTGTAAGGACGAGATTCGCTCCGTCCGCGAACGAATCAGTCCCTTGCGACGCAACGATGTGATGGGGCCGGGCGTACACGATGCCGCGCGGGCCAATTCGCCGGGCTGCATCGGTTTTGTGGCTGCCGCTAGGATTTTCAGCACGTTCAACTGTTTAGGCGACAATTTTAGTTGGTCCAACCGCTGTGCCACATCCGGATCGACCGAAAGGAGCGTGGCCATCCGCGTGCCGGCACCGCCGCGCACGCCGGCCGGCACCACGGCGTCGAGCACCGCAGCCCAACCGCAGAGATAGTAGTCGGCGATCCATCGCGTTAGCCGCAACATGGCGGGCGAAAGCAGACTTTGCCCGTCGATCACCGAATGAATGGGCTTCAACCGTCTGCCGGCCGGCCGGTTTTCTAGCTTTACGCAATAGCCCACCACCAGACGGTTGCTTTTACCCAGCGGCACGTTCACCCGCCGGCCCAGTTCCACGGCATCGCCCAGGGCATCGGGCACCAGATAGTCGAACTCTTGCGCCGGGCCGGCCGACAAAACCACCGAGGCCACCCACTGCTCCGCTTGGTCGTCGGCCTCCCACGGCTCTGGCTCGGTGTCGAAGAGTCGGCGTTGGTCGGCATTCATGCCTTCCATCATCCGTTTCCAGGCCGACATTGTCTAGCATCCCCTTGGAACGGGGGGCAAATTCCGAAAAACATCTCTATCCTTCAACTACGAATTATGATATTGTCCCCCCCGGCTTAGCTAGCCAACAACTAATGATTCCCAAAAAAACATTTTCTAGTGCTAGGTCCTATTTAATCCAAAGCTTTCAGCTAACCGATAAGGTTTAACAGGCATTTCGCCATAAAGGTCTCCACCTTCTCCTATCTTTCCTTTTCCACGAGGTAACTACTCCCGTGAGCATTCATCCGACAGCCCTGGTCAGCCCATCGGCCCAAATTTGTTCGGACGCCCAAATTGGACCGTTTTGCATCATCGAATCGGGCGTAGTGATCGACACGGGATGTATTCTCGAAAGTCGTGTGGTCCTGAAGGAAGGAACGACGCTAGGAGCCAACAATCATGTGTTCGAGGGGACCGTTCTCGGCGGCCTGCCTCAACACATCCATATTCCCGAGCAACCGGGCCGCGTCATTATCGGTTCAGGCAACACCATTCGCGAGAATGTGACCATCCATCGCGCCTTGCTGCCCGATCACGCCACGGTCATCGGCGACAGTTGCTTGCTGATGGTCAATTCGCATGTGGCCCACGATTGCCACTTGGGAAATAGTGTCATCGTGACCAATAATGCAATGCTGGCCGGCCATGTGCAGGTGGCTGATCGCGCGTATATTTCAGGGGCGGCAGGCGTCCACCAGTTCTGCCGCGTCGGTACGCTGGCAATGGTTGGTGGGCAAGCACATTTGACGCAAGACGTGCCGCCTTACGTGACCATCGACGGCTTAAGCAGCTTGGTCGTCGGTCTGAATAAGATCGGGCTGCGCCGCGCAGGCTTCAATCAAGCCGCGATCCAAGAAATCATGGCTGCCTACCGCACGATCTATCGCAGCGGATTGCGTTGGGCCGAGGTGCTCGAACAATTGCGCACCCACTTCCCCACAGGCCCGGCCGCCGTGTTCTACGAATTCTTATCCACGTCGGCCCGAGGCATCGTCTCGGAACGCCGTGCTCCTCCGGGCGCCACGATCAAACTCAGCGAGACTGTCGAATCCGAATCGGGCGTGCATGTGAAATTCGGGTAAGAACCATCCAGGGTTCAACGGCCTCCTATCCGTAAATGCAGGCAAAACGCCTGCGCCGCAAGAGCAGAGATGTCTGGCAGCCACATCGGCATAATCACCGGTTGGTTTTAGCAGAGCGACTAATTCCGCAGCGCCTGGATGGGGGCAGGGATCCGACCGCCGAAACGCACGAATGCCTTGCTGGCTCCGCTGTTGCGGATTTCCATGACGGGCATGGAGCCGAACAGTCCGCCGAAATCGACCACGTCGCCCGCCTTCGCGCCGGGAATCGGCACCAAACGAACGGCCGTCGTCTTGTCGTTAATCACGCCGATAGCCATTTCGTCGGCAATAATGGCGGCAATGGTTTCGACAGGCGTATCGCCGGGGATGGCGATCATGTCGAGCCCGACCGAGCAGACGCTGGTCATCGCTTCAAGCTTTTCGAGGACGAGATGCCCCCGTCCCACGGCATCGGCCAACTCGGCATCCTCGCTTACCGGGATAAAAGCACCGCTTAGGCCGCCGACGGAGCTAGAGGCGAACAGCCCGCCTTTCTTCACGGCGTCGTTCAACATGGCCACGGCGGCCGTCGAACCTGGCGCGCCGATCTGCTCGATACCGAGCGTTTTCAGGATTTCGCCAATGCTATCGCCGACGGTCGGCGTGGGAGCCAACGAGAGATCGACGATGCCGAAAACGACGCCCAACTCTTGGGCCACCTCGCGGCCGATCAACTCGCCGACCCGGGTAACCCGGAAGCTCGTGATTTTGATTTCCTCGGCCAAATCGCCCAGCGTAAGCCGTTCGCCCAGGGCCAAACGACGTTTCAAGGCACTGCAAACCACGCCGGGGCCTGAAACGCCGATGTTCACGGCCGCCTCCGGCTCGCCGGAACCCATGTAGGCGCCGGCCATGAACGGGTTATCCTCGGGAATGTTCGAGAAGATCACCAATTTGGCGCAGCCGAAGCCGCGCCGGTCGGCCGTTGCTTCGGCAATACGCAGCAAAACGCGGCCCATCTCGCCGATGGCGTCCATATTGATCCCCGCCCGGCGCGTCGCCACGTTAACCGACGCACAAACGCGATTGGTCTGCGCCAGAGCCTCGGGCAAGGCGTCGATCACCGCCTTATCGCCTTCCGTAACGCCTTTTTGCACCAGTGCCGTGAATCCGCCGACGAAATCGACGCCGCAATCCTCGGCCACGTGGTCGAGCGTTTTGGCCAACTGCACCGCCGCCGCGCGGCCGTGACCGGCCAAGAGCGACGCAGCCGGCGAAATCGCCAGCCGCTTGTTAATCACGGGAATGCCGTATTTCGCGCCCACGCGATCGCATACCTCGACCAACCGGCTGGCACGCGAGGTGATTTTCTGCCGAACCTTGCGGCACAAATGCTCGATGCTCGGCCCGGCGCAATCTTCAAGGCTCAACGCCAGCGTGACCGAACGCACGTCGAGATGTTCGGCGTGCAGCATGTGGATTGTCGAGAGAATTTCGTCGGTGCGAAGCATGGCGGAATGCCGGGGATTAAGGATTGGAAAAACGGAAATTCATTACGGCGAACCAAGCCTTTTGTTTTGAACGGTCAGCCGCAATTCGTTGGTGGCAACGAAGATGTTTTCGTGCTGCAACTTGACCGTGAAACCGAGTTCCTGGCCCATCTGCTCCAGATCGGTTTGCATGAGCCGGATGTCCCAACGCGCGGGCACCTCGACTTGGCCGATCAGCACAAAGTCGTTCCCTTTGCGGTCGCCGAAAAGATCGACGATGTTGATGTCCTTCCCGGCCAGATATTGGCTGAAATGACGGACGATGCCGGGCCGGTCGGGCCCAAAGGCCGTGATGACGAAATGCTCGGTCGTCTCCTTATCGCCTGAAATGGAACCGGGCAGCGCAGGCCGGGCAAGCACTTGCAAATCCGAGCCCGTCGATTCCGCGCCGCGCACCTGCTCGGCCAGTTTGGCCGGCTCGATCGCTTGCGGCAGGCTGACGATCATAATGAGGGTAAAGTACCCTCCCAAGACCGTCTGGCTGCAGGCGTCGATATTGCCGCCCAACGATTCAACCACGCCGGTGACGGCCGCCACGATGCCCGGGTGGTCGTCGGACATGACGTTGAGCACATAAACGAACTCGAAGCGAGTTTTCATAATCGGTCAATATCGCCCACCCGCGCACTTTCGTCAACCTGCCATCAATTTGGGTGTGCCGAGAGAACTGAAAGTCCATTGGTCGCAGAGGAACAGTCATCCTGAGCGAAGCGAAGGATCTCGTTGGCGTATTGGGACTTGCATAGACTCATGGAGGTTCTTCGCTTCGCTCAGAATGACTGTTTTGGCGACTTTTGCAGTTCTCCAGTTTGGGTGTGCCTCTCCCGTTGGCAAGCGGCGACGAAGTGCTATAATAGAAAGGCTTTGAAGAACTATTGCCACCCATCAGCGGGGCATTTTGCACCAATACAGCAGGAGATGCGAAGATGAGTAAGGCGGCGGAAAAAAAGAAGTTGGCCGAAGTGAAATTGGCTTTGGCGCTCAAGTGTGAACGGCTGGCCAAAGTAGCAGGCAGCATACCAAAGCGAAACACGTACTTGTATCAAGCCGCTCGTTTCCGTCGCCAATTGGCCGACCTCACCGTACAGCAGATAGCCGAATAACACGGCGTCAAGCCTATGCACTCGCTTGCCGGCCACTTGCTGGTAGCTTCACCGCAATTAGCGGATCCCAATTTCGCGCGCGCCCTGGTTTTGCTGATCGAGCATAGCCGCGATGGAGCGTTCGGGGTGGTCGTCAATCATCCGTTGCAAAAGACGATTCAGGAGCTTTGGCGCGAGGTAGGCAGCTCGCCGTGCCATACCCGGCAACCGATCTATTTAGGCGGGCCGGTGCCCGGTCCCTTGATGTCGCTGCACAATAGGCCCCCCCTGGCGGAAATTGAACCGGCCCCGGGCGTATTTTTTGCCGCCAAAAAAACGCATCTCGACACCCTGGTACTTTCCGAGGAACCCAGCTACAAGCTGTTTATCGGACATGCCGGATGGGGCGCCGGCCAGCTTGAAAGCGAGATCGACCAAGGCGCCTGGCGCACCATGCCTGCAACGGCAGAGGCCGTTTTTTCGACGGACGACACACTTTGGGAAACCGTTTTCCGCCAAATCGGCCATACGCTGCTGAAATCCATGCTGCACATGAAGGATCTGCCGCCCGATCCAACCGTAAATTAACATCGCCGGGTGCTTGAAACGCACCCTAATTCGTGTAGGCTTTGTAGTTTGCAAGGTGCGTGCATCTTAATGTATTCAAGTGAGTGGGTTTTCGGTGTGTTCCGCACACCCTACGGTTTTAAGGAGAACAAGGCCCGACAATGGTACAGAAGAGCGTTTTGAAGGAACTGGTCAAGGAACATGGCACCCCTCTATTCGTGGTCGATCACGACGAAATCCGCGCCAACTACGCCGAATTCAAAAAACGGCTCCCGCGCGTGCAAGCCTATTACGCCGTGAAGGCGAATTCCGATCCGGCCATCGTCAAAACGTTGTACAAGGCGGGCGCCAGCTTTGACGTGGCCTCGATGCCCGAATTCGAGATCGTCTACGAGTACATCAAGGATCTGCCGGCCAAGGAGCGTCAGGATTATATCTGGGATAAAATCATTTACGCCAACCCGATCAAGGCCAACGAGACGCTCCAAAAACTCGATCCCTACAAGCCGCTGGTCACCTACGACAACTTCGAGGAAATCCGTAAAATTCGCAAATACGCGCCCCATGCGGGCTTGGCCCTGCGGTTGCGCGTGCCCAACACCGGCGCGATGGTCGAGCTGTCGTCCAAGTTTGGGGCTTCCTCGGGCGAAGCGGTCGAACTGATCGAATTCGCTCACAAATCGGGGCTCATCGTCGAGGGACTCAGCTTCCACGTCGGCAGCCAAACGACCAATTTCGAGAATTACGTCCAGGCATTGAATCTGGCCTCCGGCGTGTTCCGCGAGGCGGCCGACCGCGGCTTTAAGATGAACCTGATCGACATCGGCGGCGGATTCCCGGCCCCCTACGACGCCCAGGTCCAACCGTTCAAAACGCTGGCCAAACGGATCAACGCCGAGCTGGAGCGGCTTTTCCCGCCCGATATCGAAATCCTGGCCGAGCCCGGCCGATTCCTAGTCGCCACGGCCGGCACCTGTGTCGCAAAAGTCATCGGCAAGGCCATGCGCGACGGCAAACGTTGCTACTATATCGACGACGGCGTTTACCACACATTCTCCGGCATCATCTTCGACCATTGCCAATATCATCTCAAGGCTTTCAAAAAGGGAGATACCGAAATCTGCTCGGTTTTCGGTCCGACCTGCGATGCCTTGGATACGATCTCGCTTTCCGAGGAATTGCCCGAACTTGACCTAGGCGATTACGTCTACAGCGAAAACATCGGGGCCTATAGCCGCGCGTCCTCCACGTGGTTCAATGGCTTTCCGCCGGCCAAAACGATCCATCTCAACCAATAGCAAGCGACTTTTCGGGCGCAAAGAAGAATTCGCCGGAAAGTATATTGGCAGCATCACCCACTTCTGGTAGCATGACGAAACCTCCGAGGGTGTATCGCGTACCCTCGGGACTTTTCGTCAAACAAACGGAATCTGGTGGCATGATGTTATGCATGGTCAACCGCCGTTGGAGTTTGATCCGCCTTTAGAGGCGTGTCCGCTTTGTGCCTCCTTCGTAATCCGGCCGTTCGGCCGAGATTATCGCAATGTTGCCATCGCACGCTGCGGCGGATGCGGCATGAAATTCATGAATCCCCAGTATACCGACGCCTATTTGGCCAGGTTGTACTCGGAATACATTCCCGTGGATCATCCGTTTGGGCCCGGAGCCGCCTATGAGGCGGTAGCCGAGAAACGCCGCGAGGAAAACTTCGCCCTGATCGAGCAGTATGTATCCGTCGGCCGGGTGCTGGCGATCGGTTGCGGCGACGGGCTAGAGCTGAAAACCGCCATGCAACGCGGTTGGACGGCCGAGGGTTTCGACGTGGATCCTGCAACCACCCAACGGGTGGCGCAAGAACTGAATGTCACGATCCACTCCGGCGACCTTTGCCGGCTCGAACTTCCAGCGGAATCCTACGATTGCGTCTATCTCGATCAGGTCATCGAGCACCCCAAACAGCCCGGCGACTGCCTGCGCGAGGTGCATCGGCTGCTACGCCCCGGCGGCGTAATGCTGCTCGGCTGCCCTAATATCATGTCGATTTCCTCGGCATTTAAACTTTCTCTAGAGCGCCTCGGCATCCCCCGCCGCAGACGAGGGCACTACTACAACACGGAGCACCATCTTTTCTACTATTCTCCCAGTGTGTTGCAGCGGATTCTTGAGCAACACTACCGATTCCGAATTCTGCGGGTGCAGGGCGATCCGTTGCGGCAGAAAAAGAAACTGCCCGGGCGTTTCTACATCGCACTGCATCAACGGATCCCCTGCCTCGAATCGACCTTCCAGATTTTAGCGGCCAAATAGTTTCTGTTGTGGAAACGCCGTAGGCCAGAAGTCATTCTGAGCGCAGCGAAGAATCTTCCGCATTTTACGAGATTCTTCGCTGCGCTCAGAATGACAATTGGGCTTTCCGCAACACAAAAATAGCGTTGCCGCATTTTCTTTTTTCTGAATGGCACATCGTTTGCATTATATTTTGGCCGTTGATGAGTTGCCCGGGGCGAAACGGGCAAACAGTTCAGCAACGCAAGCTGTCGACGGGGCCTGAGCAGAGAAGAGGCTTAGTAGACAGGGGCCGGTTTTGAGAAGAGCATACGGTGTGAAGGCTGAAATCACGTAGATTTAAGCCCTTACATATCGAACCCCCTTGAGAGCAGAGAAGTTTGGCACCCCCCCGACGGATCGGAGACCCAAGTTTCCGATCACGACTGGCGAGCTGAGAGTTGGTTGCCCGAGCCGACCTCAGCTCGCCTGTTCTTTTTTGCTACAGCAAAATTGAACACCTGTTGCATTATTGAGCAGGGTTTCCTTCTCCCATTTTCCCACCAAGCTCTTTGAATCGCTAAAAATTCCTCACTCTGGGGCTGAACTTTCAGAAAAGTTTGTGGCACGGGCGATTCAGGATTCCCCTCTCAAGAACTTCCGCTTGTGTAATGCGGGTTTGCCGCCATAATGGGGCCATGATCGACGCAACTGGGCAACTCGATACGCATATTGAAATTGTTACGCCCGAAAATATCGCCTTCCACTATCGCGTGGCGGGGCCTTTTCGCCGTCTGCCGGCGTTTTTGATCGACACGGCGATCCGTCTGGGAATCGCCATTGTCGGGATGTTGATTTTCTCACTCATTTTCGGCAGCGCCGGACTCGACGGCGTCGGCATGGGGTTCAGCCTGCTGCTGTGGTTTGTCCTGGCTTGGTTTTACGGCGGCCTGTTCGAGACTTTCTGGAACGGCCAGACGCCCGGCAAGCGGCTGATGGGCATTCGCGTCGTCTCGGTCGAAGGGCTGCCGATCACGCCGCTGCAAGCCATTTTGCGGAACATTTTGCGCGAGGTAGACGCTCAGCCGCTGATCTTCTGCCAGGTGGGGATGCTGGCCGCCATGCTTAACCGGCGTTTCCAGCGACTTGGCGACTTGGCCTGCGGCACGATGGTCGTGGTCGAGGGGCATCATCACCTTCAAGAGATGACGCGCGTCGATGAACCCGAAGCCTTGCGTTTAGCGGCCTTGATTCCGCCGTCGTTCCAGCCGAACCGCTCCTTGGCCCGAGCCTTGGCGGCGTATGTCGCCCGGCGGCAGCGGTTTCCTTGGGGCCGGCGCATGGAAATCGCCCGGCACTTGGGTGAGCCCCTGCGGCGAAAGTTCGAGTTGCCAGTGAATATTGACCTCGATCTGATGCTTTGTGGGCTGTACCATCGCGCTTTTATCACCGACCATGAGACGGCGGCCTCGGCGGGCGATTCGCCGTTTATGCCGGCGGTCGAATCGCCTTCACCTTATACGGTCGCCGAGGTTGAGGAAGAATAAAGAATAACGTTGATGAGAGTCCTTGCTTGTGAAAACCGTTGACATCCTAAAAACCCGGCGTGAGCAGTGGCACGAGTTGGAGCAACTCTGTGCGCGGATGGAGCGCCCCTGGCGGCGCACGCTGTCGGCCGAGTCGGCCACGCGGTTTTCTACGTTATATCGCTCCGCCTGCGCCGATCTTGCCCTGGCCGACGCCTATCAGTTGCCGCCAGCCATGATCGACTATCTCCATCAACTCGTGGGCCGGGCGCACAATCAGCTTTACCGCAGCCAGACCCTCAACTACCGCACCTGGTTCCGCGAGTTGTTCCTCGTGGCGCCGCGGCGGATGTTCGGCGACCGTTGCCTATGGGTGGCGGCCTGCTTGTTTTGGGGCGTTTTCTTTCTGGCGGGCATCATGGCTTGGTACACGCCCGGCTTTGCCGAACGGGTATTGGGCAAAACACACCTCATGCAACTCGAAGACAGCTACTCCTCGCCCGTCCGCCGGGGACTGATCGAAGGCGGCGAGCAAGGCAGCGGCATGGCGGGCTTCTACGTATTCAACAATGTGGGCATCGGACTGCGGTGTTTTTCCTTCGGGCTGTTGCTGGGCATCGGCGGACTTTATGTCACCCTGTTCAACGCCATTATGCTGGGCACTTCGTTCGGATTCATGGCCAAGTCGCCCCATGCGGAAAACTTTTTCCAATTCGTCACCGCCCACGGACCGTTCGAGTTGACGGCCATTGTTCTGTGTTCGGCCGCCGGCTTGCGGATGGGTTTTTCGCTGATCGACACGCGCGGGCTAACCCGCGGCGCGTCGTTGCGGCGTGCCGCGACCGAATCAATGTCGATTCTCTGGGCCGCCGTGGTCATGTTCGTTTTGGCGGCGGGAATCGAGGCGTTTTTGTCGCCCTCTTCCGCGCCCTATGCGATCAAGGCCGCCACGGCGATCCTGTCGTGCATTCTCTTGTTCTTCTATTTCGTCATCCTCGGCTATCCGCGCGGAACACGTCATGCAGCTTGACAGCAATCGAATTGTGATTCGCGAACGCGGGCTGCTGGACCTGCTCGATCTGGCGTTGTTCGTCATCCGCACTTTTGCCGGGCCGTTGATCGGCGCCTTGGCCCTGGGCATTGTGCCGGCCATGCTTCTGAACGCATGGATCTTGGCCGACTTGGCCGAGCCGGGGCTCGATGAGCCGATCCCGATGGCCTATATGTGGTGGATGCTGATGCTCGTGGTTTGGGAAACGCCCTTGGTCACATCTTTCGCAACGCTTTACTTGGGCGAAGCGGCGTTTCAAGAGCGGCCCCATATAGGCAGCGTTTTCCGCGCGGCGATCCATGCATTGCCGCAACTGATCGTTTTTCAGGTGCTGCTTCGCGGTTTGCTGATGCCCTTGGTGGTCACATGGTTTTTCCCCTTCGCCGTTTGGCCGTATCTCAACGAAGTGATCTTGTTGGAGCGCAATCCGTTGCGCAAGCAGCCGGGCCGCATCACCACGTATCGCCGCACTCGAGCGCTGCACTTCGGCGCCGCCGGCGATCTGTTCGCGCGGTGGATGGTCGCCGCGGGATTCGGCTCGCTGCTGGCCGTTTCGCTGTGGATTTCCATGCAGATCACCGTGGGCATGCTTTTGAACGAATGGCAGTGGGAGGGACTGACCTACACGCTCTACTATCCGTTGGCGTTGTGGATCGTCGTGGGCTACTTTACCGTGGTCCGTTTTTTAGGTTATCTTGACCTCCGTATTCGCCGCGAAGGTTGGGAGGTGGAATTGATGATGCGCGCCGAAGGGGCCCGACTGTCGAGGCAACTGGCATGAGCGATCCCGTAAACGACGGCCGCGAGGCCCTGCAACCCTGGTTCTGATACCCTTGGTACGACGCCTCGAACGACGGCGTTCGTCGGGTCGAGGTGTCGCCGCCCCGTGGGCCTCTGATCGATCTATCCGGGCCGCTGCTGCAATACATGGCGTGGTCCATCATCGCGTTGTTCCTGGTTACGGCCGCCGGACTTCTGATATTCGCCTATCTGCGCCGCGAACGCACGCCGGCCTCCGACAAAGACGAGAAAACCATCGCCGATGCCGAACGCATCGAGGCATTGCCGGAACTGCCGTCGCAGAATATCGGCGATCTGTTGGGCGAAGCTCGGCGATGCTACGAGCAAGGCGATTACCGCGCGGCGATCATCTACCTGTTCAGCCATCAATTGGTGCGGCTCGACAAGCGTCAGATTATCCATTTAGCCCGCGGCAAAACGAATTGGCAATACTTGCGCGAAGTCGGGCGGCGCTCTTCGCTGGGCGAACTGTTGGAACATACGATCACGGTGTTTGAAGAGGTCTATTTCGGCCATCATTCCCTCGAACGCACGCGCTTCGAAAGCTGCTGGTTCCGGCTCGATGAGTTCGAGCGTCTGGCCGAGGAAGGACGGATCGTGGTTAGTGGCTAGCGGCTAGTGGTTAGTGGCTAGTGGAGAGTAATTGGTGGGATGGTGAGAAGTAAAGCAAGCAATGAGTAATCCGATGAAACATCGTGGAATCCGCAAGCAAGGAGTTGCCATGCCAGCGACCGCCGAGCGTTTGCGCATTCCATTATTCTCTCAACTCCCCCCTCTGCCCTCTG
>CAZNMP010000026.1:0-13590 GCA_964573875.1 uncultured Planctomycetaceae bacterium
TGGCGCTGGCAGAAGCAATCCCCCAAATGTCCCTCAGATCGCTGTTCTTTCATGTCCACGAGGCGCGACGGCGCACAAAAGGACAGTCGGATGATCTGTCGCTTTGGTTGGAACAGTGTGAGGTCAAACCGCTGTTGGTGGAACGGCTCAGGGCAATTGACTTCTACTTCCTTAATTTGAGTCAACTGCGGCAAGAGTTGATGGGTGTGTTCGGACAATGTCTTTTACATTCCACCGCAGCCCAATAGGTGACGTTATGACATTGCTCGACCGTTACGAAGAAGTGGTGGGCCACCAAGAAGTGCAATGTCTGCGCCTTTTGGGTGAGCGGCTGGCTGGAAAGCGGATTGTCCACGTCAATTCGACCCGCACCGGCGGCGGCGTGGCGGAAATCCTTGGTTGGATGGTTCCATTGATGCAGGAACTCGGCCTCGACGCCCAATGGGAAGTCATTACCGCGCCTCCCGACTTCTATCGAGTTACGAAGGCGTTCCACAACGGACTACAGGGACTACCCGTTACGTTGAAGAAGCGGGACTACGACCTCCACTACGAGGTCAACCGCGAGAATGCGCAGAGATTGAATCTGGAGGCCGATGTCGTCTTCGTTCACGATCCGCAGCCCATCTATCTGCCCGAATTTACGCCCAAGGGCCAGGTAGCCCGTTGGGTGTGGCGATGCCACATTGACGCCTCTCAGCCGGATCGTGGCGTCTGGAAGCATCTGGAGGGCGCTATTCCGCACTATCAAGCGGCCTTGTTTTCAATGCCGGCGTTTGCACGGTCGTTGGAATGCCCGATGTTCTTGGTGCCGCCGTCCATTGATCCGCTCTCGGAGAAGAATTGCCCGATTCCAGAGAAAGAACGCCTGGAGACGCTATCACATCTCAAGATCGACCCGAATCGACCGCTCTTGCTGCAAGTTTCTCGTTTCGATCGCTTCAAAGACCCGCTGGGAGTCATCGAGGCGTACCGATTGCTGAAACCGTATTACCCCGAATTGCAGTTGGTGCTGGCCGGTGGGCCGGCCGACGACGACCCGGAAGGAACCGAGGTTCTGCGGGAAGTCCTAGACCAAGCAGCGGGCGATGAGAACATCAAAGTCCTCATGCTTCCTCCAGATGCGCACCGAACGATCAACATCCTCCAGCGATCCGCCGTGGTTGTATTGCAGAAATCGTTAAAGGAGGGTTTCGGTTTGACAGTGACCGAGGCACTCTGGAAAGGCAAACCGGTAATCGGCGGAGCCTGCGGCGGCATCACGTTGCAGGTGCATGATTACCACACGGGCTTTCTGGTCCACTCACCGGCCGGGGCTGCGTATCGCATCCGCTACCTCTTGCGATACGCTGAGAAACGACAACGCATGGGTCAGAACGGCCATGATTTTGTACGCGAACACTTTCTGTTGACTCGCCACTTGCGTGATTACCTGAATGTGTTGCTCTGTTTGGATCGTCCAGAACCGGATGTACTGATCGTGTAGACGAGTGTTGAAAACATTTTGGGCACAACTGACGCCGTGGGGCGGCACAACGAACACAAAGGAGTAGAAAATGGCCTGGACAAGAGAGCGGCTGGAAAACACGGTGCGAGAGCGACTCGGCGATGCAAAACTCGTCGTGGTAGCCAACCGCGAACCATATATCCACGTCTATGAGGACAATGATATACACTGCGTTCGACCGGCAAGCGGCTTGACGACCGCTCTCGACCCGGTGATGCGTGCCTGTGGCGGCGTTTGGGTGGCACATGGCAGCGGAAACGCCGACCGAGCCATGACAGACGAGATGGATCGCGTCCTAGTGCCGCCGGAAGACCCAACCTATACGCTGCGCAGGGTATGGCTCACCAAGAAAGAGGAGCAGGGTTACTACTATGGATTCTCCAACGAGGCTATCTGGCCGCTCTGCCATGTCGCCTATACCCGACCGCGATTCAGTTCCAGCGACTGGGAGCAGTATGTGTTGGTCAACGGGAAGTTCGCCGAAGCCGTGCTGGCCGAGGTCGGCGATGGCCCGGCCGTGGTGTTTGTACAGGACTACCATCTTGCACTTCTGCCTCGGATGCTCAAAGATGCCCGCAGCGATCTGGTGCTGGTGCAGTTCTGGCACATTCCCTGGCCAAATAGAGAAGTCTTCCGCGTTTGCCCGTGGCAGGAGCAGATTCTTGACGGGTTGCTCGGCAACGATCTGTTGGCCTTCCACATTCAGTACCACTGCAACAACTTCTTGGACACCATCGACCGCACCTTGGAGGCAAAGGTGGATTGGGAACACTTCTCCGTAACTCGTGGAGGACGGACAACCCGCGTTCGGCCCTATCCGATCAGCATCGACCCCGAGTTGGTGCAATCCTATCTGCCATTGGACAGGACCGATGCCGAACAGCGATTGCGACGACATCTTGGATTGAAGAACGAACAGATTCTGGTTGGCGTGGATCGCGTTGATTATACCAAGGGCATTCCCGAGCGTTTTGCCGCCGTCGATTGTCTTCTCCAGCGGCATCCCGAATTGAAGGGGACATTTAGCTTCGTCCAGGTTGGCGCACCGAGCCGAGTTCACATACCAGCCTATCGACGGCTCAACGAAGACCTGGAAGCGGCGGCGGATGAAATCAATTGGCGTCACGGACAGGGAACCTGGCGACCCATCCTCTTCGTGAACGAGCACTACGATCCAGAGCAGGTGTTTGGATTGTACCGCATTGCAGCCGGCTGCGTGGTGAGTTCGTTGCACGACGGGATGAATCTAGTTGCCAAAGAGTTTATCGCTTCGCGCGACGACAAACGTGGCGTGTTGATTCTCTCGCGGTTCACTGGCGCGGCCCGAGAATTGAATGATGCCCTGCAAGTAAATCCGTATGCCACGGACGAGTTCGCGGATGCACTCTATGCGGCGCTGACCATGCCGCCGGAAGAGCAACAACAACGCATGACCCGAATGCAACAGCAGATCAACGATAACAATATCTACCGTTGGGCCGGTATGTTGCTATCCGAGGCGAGCAAGCTCGTCGAAATCAATCATTCTGTTGGAGAAGCCGTAGCATGATCTCCGAAATGCAAGAAATGTGCAACCGAATGTGCGACGCGCACCGTCAGGGGAGTTCACTGGTGCTGTTGTTTGACTACGACGGCACGCTGACGCCAATCGTTGAACACCCCGATTTGGCCATACTCGGCCGCAGGACAAGACGACTATTGGCTGGTTTGGCTTCACGCCCTCGTGTGTACGTTGGCATCCTCAGTGGACGGGAAATCGACAACCTGGAATCGCTCATTCAAGTTCCCAATGTGTATCTGGCCGGCACTGGCGGAATGGAACTGGACCTGCGGGGGCTTCGCATCAGCCATCCCCACGCCGATCGCATTGCAGGCATAATGAACCGATTGGCCCTACGTCTCGAAACTCAGATGGCGGCTTTCTCAGGAGCATGGCTAGAGAAAAAGAGGCTTGGGTTGACCGTTCACTACCGCCATTTGCCGGTGCAGATGCTTGATTCGCTGGAAGACGCTGTTGCAAATGCGACGGCAGAGTCCGCCAACGAAGTACGCATCGTGCGTGGACCAAAAGCGTGGGAAATCATGCCGGCCAAAGGCTGGAACAAGGGAATGGCAATTCGTCTCATGCTCGCTGATATTGGGGCCGCGAGCGATATTCTCTTTTATGCCGGCGATGGAGACAACGACTCCGAGGCGATCGAGGAGGTCGTCGCTATGGGCGGGATCACCGTAGGAATTGGTCCCGATGCGCCACCCGCAGCAGCATGTCGATTGCCCAACCATGCTGCACTACTGTCGTTTCTCGGCAGCCTGAATTCGTCTCTGGAAACGCGGAAGCACCATTTCGCTCGGTCTGCCAAACACTATCTGGGGTTGTACGGTTTGTGGAGGTCCACCCTCCCGACGCCCCCTATGTGAACCAAGTGTTCTTGTGCCTCCAAATGGAAGCGTCGTATAAGACTGCTGAATGCTTCACTTGCAGAAAAGGACTTCTGACATGACTGATCGCACTCTGGCGGTAATTTTGGCCGGTGGAAAAGGCTCCCGCCTAGAACCACTGACGCGAGATCGCGCAAAACCGGCTGTGCCATTCGGCGGCGCATACCGAATCATAGACTTCGCATTGTCGAATTGCCTCAATAGCGGCTTGCGCAGAATCCTCGTGCTGACCCAATACAAGGCGATGAGCCTTGATCGGCACATCAATCTGGGATGGCGTGGGTATTTCAGTCGGGAGATGGGCGAATGCGTCGATATTATCCCGCCGCAACAGCGCATCGACGAACACTGGTATCAGGGAACGGCCGATGCCGTGTATCAGAACATTTATGCCATTGAAAAGGAACGCCCCGAGTTGGTTGTGATCCTTGCTGGCGATCACATCTACAAGATGAACTACCAATTGTTCGTCCAATACCATCTCAACAATCGTGCCGACCTGACCATTGGCGTCTTGCCGGTGATGCGGGAAGAGGCCGCGAGGCAGTTTGGCGTCCTGGAGGTTGACGCCGAAAATCGCGTTGTCGGCTTTCAAGAGAAGCCGGCCGATCCGAAACCTATTCCCGGAGATGGCGGGCGTTGCTTGGCTTCGATGGGAATCTACGTCGCCAAGACGAAGTTCCTGTGCGAGGAACTCTGCCGCGATGCAATTCGGCAGGGCAGCAAACACGACTTTGGCGGCAACATTATTCCCGCGATCATGCACACCAATCGCGTGTTCGCCTACCCCTTCATGGATGAGAATCGAAAACAAACCGCTTACTGGCGCGATGTTGGCACTTTGGACGCCTACTACGAAGCCAATATGGACCTCGTTTCGGTCGATCCGCAGCTAAACATGTACGATGATACGTGGCCGATCCGCACTTATCAATTGAACTACCCGCCGCCCAAATTCGTCTTTGCCGAAGAAGATCGCCGTGGGTGTGCTCTGGATAGCATTGTCTGTGCGGGCACTGTTCTATCGGGCGGTCAGGTCAATCGCTCGGTCATCGGTCCTCAATGCCGAATCAACAGCTATGCGTGCATTACTGAATCAGTTCTGGCGGAAGGCGTGAACATTGGGCGGCACGCAAGAATACATCGGGCAATCATCGACAAGGACGTGAGTATTCCGGCCAACGCTGAAATCGGTTGTGATCCAGCGCTAGATCGGAAACGCGGCTTCATCGTGACTGACAGTGGCGTAACGGTTATCGCCAAAAACCATAGCATTCAGCAGCTTTCGGAAGAGGAGAGAGCATGATTTCGGTAATCATTCCAGTTCTCAATGAGTCGGAGACTATCGGCAGTGTAGTTGCGTTTGCTCGCGCCAATCCCAATGTCAAAGAAGTCATTGTTGTGGACGATGGCTCCATTGACGGTACACCGGAAACGGCTGCCGCCGCTGGGGCATCAGTCATTACGAGCACGTTGCTTGGCAAAGGCGCGTCGATGGAAGACGGAATGCGAGCCACGAGCGCCGATATTCTGCTCTATCTCGATGGCGACTTGGTCGGCTTGCAGGACAATCTAGTCGAAGCCATGACTGAGCCGATCGCAAGAGACGAGGCCGATTTCGTGAAGGCCGCCTTCTCCCGACGCGCAGGCCGTGTCACCACACTCACAGCAAAGCCATTATTAGCAACATTTTTCCCGGAATTGGCTTCCTTCGATCAACCCTTGGGTGGCATTGTTGCGGCACGACGAACGCTTCTGCAAAAGCTATCGTTCGAGACCGACTATGGCGTGGATGTCGGCCTGTTGATCGACGCCGCCCACGCAAACGCGCGCCTGGCGGAAGTGAATATCGGACACATCGACCACGACAGCCAATCCTTGGAAGTCTTGGGTGACATGGCAACTCAGGTCACTCGCACCATCCTGGATCGAGCCGCCCGCTATGGTCGTCTGCATCCCGACCATCTGCGGGAAATCTGCGAAGTCCAGCGGCAGACAGAGTTTGCTGTTTCCTGCGGGCTGCCTTCTGCGGGAGCCACCAAGTCGCTCGCTTTGTTTGACATGGATGGAACCTTGCTTGATGGACGGTATGCTGTTTACCTTGCCGACTATTTGGGGAGAAGCCGTCAGTTGCACGGCCTCCTGGATAATCTCGATCTCCCAGCCGAGGAACGTGCCAGAAGAATCGCCGAAGTATTCACCGATGTGCCTCGACTGACCTTCGAGCATGTTGCCCGTGAGATTCCGCTGATGCAAGGAGCAAGGGAAACCGTGATTGCGTTACGCAAGACAGGTTTTCAGGTGGGAATCATAACGGAGAGTTACTCCGTGGCTTCGGAGATCGTGCGCCGTCGCGTCTTTGCGGATTTCACGATTGGGCATCACATGAAGTTCCACGACGGCATGGCCACAGGAAAGCTCACGTTCTCTCCCGCTATGTTTCATGCCGATGGCTGCCCACATCATGTCTACTGCAAGCGCAATGCCATGATTCATCTGATGGAACACTTGGGCATTGGCCCGGAACACGTACTCGCAGTCGGCGACAGTGAAAACGACATCTGTCTGCTGGAGGCTGCCGGACGATCCGTGGCGCTTCGACCGGTGACAGAACAGGTCCGCGACGCCGCAAAATGCGTCATCTGGGGCGATCTGACCGAGGTAGTGGAAATGATGCAGGATTGACCCAAGAAAACCAGCGGAATACGATAGGAGAAGAGAGGGGGATTTTAAGGAGGCGTGTTATGAAACTCAATGTTCTTGCGTTCAGTTTGGCATGCGGACTGGTATGGGGGCTTGGCGTTTTCTGCCTTGCCTGGTGGGTGATAGCCTTCGAGGGCGTCCAACCGGACAACCTGATGATGCTTGGGCACCTCTATCGCGGGTTCAATATCTCGCCGCTCGGGAGCATTATCGGCCTTGCATGGGGCCTGGGTGATGGCTTTTTTGCCGGCTTGATCCTGGCTGTACTTTACAACCTATTTGTGGGTTGCCGGCTACACAGCAAGGCAACGAACACGTGATACAGCGGCCTAGGCAGGATTGACGTGAAGAAACCAACGGAATATGTTGGGTAGAAACAGACGGCAACCTCGTGGACAATGTGTAAGGCATGACAACTGCTGGAGCCATGTTTTGCCAATGCCATCCTATGGGAGAGTATTTTGGATTGGCTTCCTCAGATTCTGCGGTCGGGCAGCAACCGTATTCGTGGGCAGGTTCGCATTCTAGGACTGGCGGCGCTCGTAGGTGTCGTGGCCGGCTTCGGCGGCATTGCATTCTATGTTGCTACGCGAGCTGTTGAACACTATGCACTCGGTTCACTAGCCGGTTACGTTCCAGAACCTCATCCAGGCGGTGAACCGACGCTGACTTGGCTTCCGGCGATCACTCGAACGCTGAATCCGTGGCTCCTGCTGCTGATTCCAACCGTCGGTGGTTTGCTGAGTGGAATTATCGTCTTTACGTTTGCGCCAGAGGCGGAAGGGCACGGCACCGATGCCGTCATCGACGCCTATCATAACAAGCAAGGGCAAATCAGACCACGCGTTCCGTTGGTCAAGATCGTCAGCAGCGCCATTACGCTCGGAACCGGCGGCTCCGGAGGACGCGAAGGACCGATTGCCCAGATCGGGGCCGGGTTCGGCTCGCTGTTGAGCAATCTTTTGCATTTGCGTCCAGTGGATCGCCGTATACTGATGGCTGCCGGCATGGGCGCAGGCATTGCCGCCATCTTTCGCGCGCCGCTGGCCGGCACGATTTTCGCCGCCGAAGTGCTTTACAGTTCGGCGGAGTTCGAGTCGGAAGTCATCATTCCCACCGGAATTGCCAGTGTAGTGTCGTATTGCATCTTCGGCGCGTTTTCCGGTTGGGAGCCGTTGTTCACAATTCCCGATCTCACGTTCAGCAACCCGTGGCAATTGGGACCATATCTTTTGCTGGCATTGTTTATAACCCTGCTGGCCACGATCTACACACACTCGTTTTACGGCTGCAAACGGCTGTTCGATCGGCTGCCCATTCGCAAACATTTTCGCCCAGCCATTGGGGCTTTTCTGACGGGCCTCGTCGCCCTGGTCCTGTTTTTTCTCTTCGGGCAACAGAAGAGTGTTTTGGCCGTACTGGCGTTCGGATATTCAGCGATTCAAGGAGCGATGACGCAAGACGCCCATGCCAGTATCGGGGCTGTGCTTCTGCTTGCCATTGCACTTGGAAAAATTGCCACAACCAGCTTGACGATCGGCAGCGGCGGTTCCGGTGGCGTATTCGGCCCATCGATGGTTGTCGGTGGATGCGGCGGCGGCGCGTTGGGCATCGCTCTGCACAGCCTTTGGCCCACGCTGGTGCCGCACCCTGCCGCGTTTGTCATTGTGGGCATGGCCGGCTTCTTTTCGGCTGCCGCCAAAACTCCGTTTTCCACGATGATTATCGTTAGCGAAATGACTGGCGGCTATGCCTTGCTGCTGCCATCGCTTTGGGTATGTACGATTTCCTTCATTCTTTCCGGCCGGCAGTCCATTTACTCATCTCAGGTCGAAGGGCGTGCCTATTCGCCGGCTCATCGTGGGAGTTTCATTCGGGAAGTCTTGGCCGAAGTGCGCGTCAGCGAGTTTCTCGATCCACAGCGTAAGTTCACATCATTGAAGCCGGGCGATTCGCTTGCTACGATCTCGGAACGATTGGCCGACGCCGACTCTTCGGTCTTGCCCGTTGTGAATGAAGCTGGGCGGTTGTTGGGCGTTGTTAATCTGGAGGAGGCATTTCTCGCATCTCAATCGCCGTCGCTGGGATCGCTTGTCCTGGCCACGGATATGATGCTCAGCGGGGTTCTGCCGTTGACTCCCGATGATACGCTCGACCGAGCACAGGAGTTGTTCATCGAGAATGACTTGCTGGCTCTGCCCGTGGTCAACGACTTAGAGCAGCGAAAGGTAGTCGGGATAGTCCGGCGATTTGAAATTGCCAGTGCCTACTTGCGTCATGTTCACGGACCAGCTAGGCAGGAAGTCGGTTCCATCGATGCTGATTCCGGCATTCGGAAGCTGTGATGCAGAATGCTGGTATCCCTGGTCCCTTGACGCAAAACCTAAGTCAGCGGTTTTACCAATGAATTTTCTGAGATGGAAAAGACTGTTTTAGGCCGCAACCGGATTGGCTGTCCTAGTCCGTTAACCTTTGACAACCAACGCGAAGGAAAGTAGAATCCCAAGTCAGAGTGATGGCTGAAACGAGAAGAAGTAGAGTTTGCGACGATTTGGCCGAACTGTCGGCCGAAAATTGCAGCGGATCTTTGAAAAGTTGGGGATGCGTTGAAACGATCGACGCGATGAGCGCGCACAGGTAGCGCGAGCCTCGTTGAACGTGGGAGTATGTTGCTTACCCCGCGCGTTTCAGTGTAATGACGGGCAGATGTTTGCGATTGCGTTGGAAGCTGACTTCGAGCGTCAGCTTGGCGCCGGGACTACCGCGAACGAGTGCCCAGGGTTTCGCACAAGGCGACCCCCGCGGCCACCGTGAACGCGGCTCAAATCGTGGACAACGATTGGCCGGGAACTTCGCGAAATAGACTTCGTTGGGCGTCTTGCCGCCAAACCACGTATGCGGCCGTGATTGGTTATACCACTCGACGGTCAAGTTGAGTTCTCGTAGAAATGCTTCGTGTCGATAGGGCACGAGCAATAAGCGAGAAAGTAGGGTTTTTAGGGTCAAAATAACCCGCTCGACGACAGCGATCGAGCCATGCTTACCGATGGCTCCGTAGCGAGGTGGCTTAATGCCCTTCCTGCGGCACCATTTGCGGAAGGCCGGACAATCAAATTGACCACCGCGATCGCAGACAATGTGTCGTGGGACTTCCTTTGCCTTGGCAATGGTTCGTCCCAAGAAGCCGCACACTTCCTTCGAGCTCGGTGGGTTCTTGAACGCCGTGACGCCCATCACCCTCCGCGAGAAATGGTCGATGACAACGGCTACCGAAGGGGTACGACTTCTACGGCGAGAGCGCGGCCCAGTCGGCTGACCGTTGGGGTTTTCCAACAAAAGCTAGTGATCGGCGGGCTCGACGTGCAGCAGCCGAGTCTCGCCCACGGCCACCGACAGAGTAACCCGGGCGATTCCCCCGTCTCAAACGAAATGGACATGCCAGTGGCCAAATCGATGATCTTCTTGATCTCGAATCCCAGTTCACGGAGGGTAATCTCAACCTCGGGCGTTGCCGCCTCGTGATTGATGACAAACAAGTAGCCGTCTGCCCCGCCGCTCCGAATGGACGCCTCGATGTCGGGATTCGAGGAGCGGACCTGCGGCCGAACGCCGGCCGACTCAGTCATGGCATAGAGCAAACCGGCGAGTCGGTCGCGCGCCGCTGGATTATTGTCCTGCCATGTCTTGAAGTACGTATCTTGCAAGCAGAAAGCCTTGATAAGAGTCACTTGATCTGCATTGGTGCAAGCCAAATACCGCTGCAATATACTCATCTCAAAATGGCACCCGTCGGGACCTGCAAATTTTTTGCTTTAACTATTTCTGCGGTGGCTTCTACCAATTCCACCGACTTCACGGAAAAATCTTCCACAAAGGGGGATCAGCCGCCGAGAGTACTCGATTGCCTGCTTGATGGCGGCCTGAAACGTATGATTGACGTGTTCGGACAGAAATGCAACGGCAGCGTTGCAGAACTGGGCATCGAGGAGCGTTTGTTGACAGAGCCTACGGTGAACAGCGTTTCGCCAAATTCTCCCTTTATAGAAAAAGCACTGCTTCTGTCGCGAATGCCCGGGGGTGAAAACAAAAAACCGAAACCAATGAGGCCGGCATATGACGGATATGGCTTGCCAGAATGTGGAAAAAACCTTCGCCAACGCGTTGCCCGACACGCACGTAACGACCTATTTCGCTCCGGCAGGTCGGGAGACGCCTGACGCATTGCGAAAGAAATCGGAGACTGTCCAAAGTCTCCCCCATCTGCAAGAGACGATCGACGCCATGCCAGGCATGGTGGCAGTTCTGAGCAGTACACGGCAAATCGTTGCAGTGAACCAGACGTTGCTCGATGCATTTGGGGCGTCAGCCGACAACGTGCTTTCGAAGCGTCCAGGAGAGGCAATCCAATGCTGTCACGCGGAAGAAGGGCCGGATGGATGCGGCACGTCGAAGTATTGCGCCGCCTGCGGCGCCGTCAACGCCATTCTCGAAAGCCAACAGAGCAAACAGAAGGTGATTCGCGAATGCCGCATTCTGATTCATGCAGCCTCCGGCGACGCGGCGCTCGATCTTCAGGTGACGGCCTCACCGTTTACCCTTGACGGCGAAACCTTCGTGTTGCTCGCCCTTGCGGATATTAGCCAATCGAAACGGCTGGCAGTACTGCAACGCGTTTTCTTCCACGACGTCCTCAACACGGCAGGCTGTATCGAGGGCTACATCGAGCAAATCGTCGAGGAAACGCCGGAGAACAGGGAAATCCGCGCCGATATGATCGAATTGCTCAACAGCCTTATCGAAACCATCGAGGCACAACGCGATTTGATCCGCGCCGAGGCAGGTGATCTCGCGCCCCATCCTGTTCCAATGCAAACAAGCGTTGTGCTGAAAGAACTACATTCGCAATACCAGAAACACCTCTTGGCCAAGGGCCGGACCATCAATGTGCAATGCGATTGGGATGGTGAGATTGTTGTCGATCGGCAACTGTTGTACCGCATTCTTGGCAACATGCTTAAGAACGCATTGGAAGCGACTACACCAGGAAAGACCGTGCGATTCGCTTGCAGGGAACAGAATGGAGAGGTCCTATTCTCCGTCCAAAATCCCGAGGTCATGCCCGAAAACGTCCAGCTTCAAATCTTCCAACGTTCTTTCAGCACGAAGGGTACATCGGGACGCGGGATCGGCACGCACAGCATCAAGCTGTTCGGCGAACAGTATTTAGGCGGCAAGGTCGGTTTCCGCAGCCAATCCCCGGATGGCACGACGTTCTGGCTGGCCATTCCCAAACGCCCCGCAGGCGCATCCGCCTGACGAACTTCTCGGCGAAGAAGGAAAAGGCTCGATGTTGGATGCAGCCGGTAGGCTGATTCGGGCGGCCGAGCCAAACTCTCGGTAACGCGTGTAATACGAAAAGCAAATCGCGCGACCAGCAGGTAGGCTCAATAACTGAAAGAACGTTTTCCTTGTCGGCCGTGCCGGCCAAACTGAGACCTACCATCGCCCGATCTTTGTGCTTACGTAACATCCATGTAGGCAATGATTTAATGCCTGCATGTTCATTGATGTCTAGGTTGCCAATGATCCGTTGTGTATGCGTTTTTTGCCTATTTTTCCGGCCTTTCGAGGACCAACCCTTCGGGTCGGTGCCCGGGCCTCGGCTCATTAGCTACCTAGCGATGAATAGTAATCAATAGAAGTATCGTTCGCCCTACGTGGGAAATTGCCTTTCCCAATGGTTTTCTTGACAGGTTTTGGGACATTGGGCTTACCTATAATGGAAAGAAGATGGAATTCGCGGTGTCTTTCATATTACAATGGAGGGGTACGCAGTGCAGGCTATTAGGGTGATCTGACATGGACCAACACAATACCGATTTCGTTCGGCTGCTGAAAAAATACGATCGCCGTGTTGCCGCGTTTGTTTATTCGTTGGTACCCGACTGGAACGATGCTGAAGATTTACTGCAAGACACATGGGTTCGTTTGTGGGAGCAATTCGACGAATATCGACGAGACGAGGATTTTGGTGCTTGGGCTTGTACCATCGCTCGGTATTTAGTAATGGCCCATCGGAAGCGAACCCAACGCGAAAAACTTCATTTCTCCTCCGAGGTTGTCGATTCGCTGACTGCAGAAATCAATGTCCATCACGATAGGGCAGAGCGGCGTCTTCAAGCAATGATTGATTGCGTACGTCAGCTTAGCGACTCTGCACGCGATCTTCTCCGGCTGTGTTACGCCAAGGGGGCTAAGATTAAGGATGTAGCCGCGCAGCTTGGGCGATCCGTGAACGGCACCTATTTGATGCTATCTCGCCTTCGCCGTGAGTTGCATGATTGCGTTGATGTTTCCATGAAGGTCGAGGATAAAACATGAAAAACCTTCATGACAACTGTGATGATCTGTTCAAAATAATCCATGAAATGGTTGTTGCTCAGTCTAACGGCGAGATGACGCGAGAGCAATTTGCCGTATTTGATGAATTATTGGCAGATAGTGAGAAGGCTCGTCAACTATATGTGGAATACATATATGAGAGTCTTGCACTCCCCCTAATGCTTGGCCTGAGTGAAAATGAGCATGTTCTTCCTTCGTTTGCCAATTTTGAGCAAGAAGGCAGCGAACCGTCGGCGCCTCCCGCGGCGACGATTGCGAGTCTAGATCAGCATCATCGTCCGGGTTTCGATTCAACTGCATTGTCATTCTTTCCATCCATTCTTTCGACAACCGTTCACAGCACGATCGGATTTTTCTCGCAGGAATTGCCATTTTCGCTGCTTATTGCAGCCGTGCTGACGAGCCTTGGGCTGTGGTTTGCTTCAATGGTCTAAGTGTCCAGTCCTGCCGAGATTTCGAGGAGCAAGACGTCTTCGCCGTTGCCGCAACCGTTTTCCATGAAAACTCAGGAAGTTATCGGCAAGATCACCGGGATGGTC
>CAZNMP010000027.1:0-13541 GCA_964573875.1 uncultured Planctomycetaceae bacterium
AACGACTTCAAGACGAGTTTGCCGATGCGACTCACGTCGCATCGATCATTACCGATCCCGACGGAACGCCGATTACCAAGTCGAGCAATTTTTGCCGCCTTTGTAACATCATTCGGAAAACGGAAAAGGGGCTGGCCAATTGTTGCAAGTCGGACGCCATCCTGGGAAAAGTCTCACTGAATGGTCCGTGCGTTCAACCATGCCTGAGCGGCGGATTATGGGATGCCGGCGCCGGGATCACGGTCGGTGGTCGACACATTGCCAATTGGCTTATCGGCCAGGTGCGCGATGAAACGCAAACCGAAGCCGCAATTATCACATACGCACGAGAAATCGGCGCCGACAAACAGGAATTGGTCGAGGCGTTTCGTGAAGTGCCCGCCATGTCGCGGCAGCAATTCGAAAAGGTCGCCCAGGCGCTCTTCACGCTCGCGAACCAAGTCTCCACGGCTGCCTATCAAAATGTACAACAGGCGCGATTCATCACCGAACGCAAGCAAGCGGAGGAGTCGCTCAGGGAAAGTGAGCGGCGGTTGAAGGAAGCCCAGGCATTGTCGCATTTGGGCTATTGGGAATGGGACGTGAAGACAGGCAAAGTCGAATGGTCGGATGAAGTATACAAAATCTTTCGCTTGGATCCTCATGAATTCGTCCCCTCCATCAACTCCATCCTTGCGTTGTCGCCGTGGCCCGAGGACCATAATCGCGGCAAGGAACTATTACAACGACTCAAGGAAACGCGAGAACCGGGCTCCTATGAGCAACGATTTCTTCGACCGGACAATAGCATAGGGTACTACGAATCGACCTATCAGGGCAAATTCGACGAACAAGGCAACTTGGTTACGATCGTTGGAACCGTCTATGACATCACCGATCGCAAACATGCCGAAAAAATCCAGAAGATCAGTGTTGACCGCACCGCCACGTTACTGAAGTTGAACCAGATGACCGGCGCGTCCTTTGCCGAACTGACGGATTTTGCCTTGGAAGAAGGCATTCGGATGTGCGAGTCCAAAATCGGATATTTGGCTTTCGTCAATGAAGATGAAAGCATCCTGACGATGCAATCCTGGTCCAAAAGCGCGATGCAGGGATGCGAAGTCGTCGACAAGCCTCTTGTTTATCCGCTTGCAACGACGGGCCTCTGGGGCGAGGCGGTGCGTCAGCGCAAACCCATCATTACAAACGACTTTGATGCCCCCAACCCCTTGAAGAAAGGATATCCGGAAGGGCACATCCAGATTCGCCGGCACATGAACATTCCGGTCATCGTGGGTTCCAAGATCGTGATGGTTGCCGGCGTCGGCAACAAGGAGGAACCGTATAACGACACCGACGTGCAGCAGCTTACGCTCTTGATGGAAGGGGTGTGGCGTTTGATCGAACGCCACAAAGCCGAAGAAGAGCTGGACCGATATCGCTACCATCTTGAGGAACTGGTACAGGAACGCACGAAGGAATTGAATGCCTCGCGAAAAGAGGCGTTGAGCCTCATGCAGGACGCCAATGCCCAGCGCCAGCGCGCGGAAGATGCCCTGAAGGCTTTACGAGAGAGCGAAGAGCAACTTCGCCAGAGCGAGCTGGAGTTGCGGACCAGCAATGAACACCTTGCCCGCGCCCAAGCGGTCGCTCACGTCGGCCATTGGACATGGGATATTATCAACGATTATATCACGGGCTCGGAGGAATACCACCGTATTCGCGGGACGACTCCCGAAACATTGAAGTGCTATGAGGATGTCCTTCGGACAATCCACCCCGATGACCGCGAGTCATGGACCGCGCTTTGCAGAGCGGCCATTGCCGGCGAAAAACCCTACATCGGCGATTATCGAGTTATTCTGCCTGATAATACGGTGCGTTATGTTCACGTTCAGGGAGAGACGACTTATGACGAAAACGGCAAGCCCACCCATCTGTTTGGCGCCGTATTCGACGTTACGGACACCAGAATTGCCGAGATGAAACTCAAAGAGGCCATGATCGCCGCCGAAACAGCCAACCGTGCGAAAAGCCTCTTTCTGGCCAGCATGAGCCATGAGCTTCGCACGCCGCTGACCGCCGTGCTGGGGTTTTCACAACTCTTGCGAGACGATCCGACGCTCAGCGAATCCCAGAAAGAATACCTGGACATCATCAACCGCAGCGGAACGCATCTCCTGGAACTCATCAATGACGTTTTGGATATGTCCAAGATCGAAGCCGGCCAGCTTGGGATGCATGAGACCGTATTCAGGCTGCGGGGAGTCTTGGAAACGATTGCCGAGATGATGCACATGCGGGCGGATGAAAAAGGCATCGGCTTCACTCTCGATTGTGATACCGCATTACCCCAGTATATCCAAGCCGACGAAAAGAAACTCAAGCAAATCCTCATTAACCTTGCGGGAAACGCCGTGAAGTTTACCCAACATGGCGGCGTCGTCATGAAAGTGTGGATGGAGGAAAACGGCTTTTCATTGCATTGCGACGTGGAAGATACCGGGCCGGGCATATCTCCCGACTATCTTCCGGCCTTGTTCAACCGCTTTGTGCAAGTCGGCGAAAACAACGAAGGCGCGGCATTGGGGCTGTATATCAGCCGCAAATTAGTGGAGATGATGGGCGGGCAAATCTCCGTTGCAAGCGAACCTGGAAAAGGCGCCCGGTTTTCCTTCCATATTCGTTGTAGGCCCGGAATCGTCGATCAAGCGAAGCCCGAAATCGGCAATCGCCGGGTGATCGGGCTTGCGCCCGGGCAAACAGCGCCGCGCATCCTGATTGTGGAAGACAAGCAGGAGACAAGGCTTTTTGTCGTCAAGTTGCTTCAAACCGTGGGTTTTCAAGTGGAAGAAGCGGAAAACGGGCAAGAAGCCGTGCGGCGATTCGAGGCTTGCCCGGCCGATCTCATTCTGATGGATATGCGAATGCCGATCATGGACGGATATCGGGCGACACGCATCATCAAATCAACCGAACGCGGCAAGACAACGCCGATCATTGCATTAACGGCCAGCGCCTTCGAGGAAGAACGCCAGAAAATCAGCGATGTCGGAGCCAACGATTATTTGGGGAAGCCGATCAAAGTCGAGGAACTTTACGAAATGCTTCGCGTTCATCTGGGTATCACATACACCTATGCCGAGCAGCACCCCCAGGCATTGTTTAGTTCCGACAAGGAAGGTTACGGCGAAATGGCGGCGCGATTGCCCCATGAATTGACCGAAAGGCTGGTCGAAGCGATCTCCGTTTTGGACCTTGAGGAATTAGTTGGGATGCTTCCCGAGGTCTCGCTTCACGCTCCTGCCCTGAGCGAATATCTGGCAAAGCTCGCCAGGGGCTATGAAGTTGCGAAACTCGCGGAATTTTTTAAGACGAGGAGAATATCATGAGCGTCTCTCCCGCAATGGATTCCCAAAAAATTGAGGGCCGCACGGAAGCTGTTCCGACCGTCATGGTCGTGGATGACGTTCCGGACAATCTCCGGCGGCTGTCGCAGATGTTGGGGAAGTACGGTTACAAGGTCATGCCCGCGCAAGACGGCGAGATGGCTCTCGAAGCCGCGGCCGCCTCTCCGCCGGATTTGATATTGCTCGATATTCGGATGCCCGGCATGGACGGCTACCAGGTTTGCACGCACTTGAAGGATGACCCGAACTTGAAGGACATCCCGGTGATTTTTGTTAGTGCGTTGGACGATACGGCCGACATCGTCAATGGCTTTTCGGTCGGAGGCGTTGATTATGTCACGAAACCCTTCCAACAGGAGGAGGTATTGTCGCGGGTAAAAACCCACTTGGATCTCCGCCGTTACCAGCAATCGCTGCAACGCCGCACCGAGGAATTGTCGCGTACCGTCGAACAGCTTCAGGCCGAGATTCAGGAACGCATCCGCATTGAGGCGGCGATCAAGCATGAACAATGCGTATTGCGGCGTCTTTTACAGTCGAGCGATCACGAACGGCAGTTGATCGCCTACGAGATTCATGATGGGTTGGCGCAACACTTGGTGGCGGCAACCATGTACTTCGAGAGCTTTTACGGAATTGTTAAGGATGATCCAAAGACGGCCGCGGAAACCTATGAGGCAGGAATGCAAATGTTGCGCCGCGGACTGGCGGAAACACGGCAATTGATCAACAATGTGCGGCCTCCCATCTTGGACGACGAAGGGATTCTCGCGGCAATCAACCATCTGGTCTCCGATTATCGAGGGCCGAACGCCCCCGCCATCGAATTCCACGATGACCTTCGCGTTGATCGCTTGAATCCGATCCTGGAAAACGCCATCTTCCGCATCACTCAAGAAGGGCTCAACAACGCCTGCAAGTATAGTCAAACGGATCGCATCCGAGTGGATCTCCGGCAGGAGGACGAATCTTCCATACGAACCGAGATACGGGATTGGGGCGTTGGTTTTGATCCGAATCTCGTCAAGGAGGGATGTTTCGGATTGGAGGGGATTCGTGAGAGGGCAAGGCTTCTGGGCGGCAAAGCCGTCGTCGTGAGTTTGCCGGGAGAGGGAACCCATATCGTCGCCGAATTCCCGCTGCTGTTGCGAGATTCGATGGCAATGGCCGAATGATCGAATTATTCGCTGCCTCATACTTTCAGAAAGTGTGCCGTCATGATCACGTCGGATCTGCTCGAAATGCGTAAGTTCGTCGCCCCTGAATTCATTTACGGCGACGGCGCCCGGCATCTTGTTTCACGCTATGCAAGAAACATGGGCGCCACACGAGTTCTTGTCGTGACGGATCCCGGCGTCATCAGAGCGGGTTGGACGAAGCAAGTCATCAATGACCTGAATGCCGAGAACATTTCATGCGTCGTTTTTTCCAAGGTAACGTCCAATCCCCGCGCGGAAGAAGTCATGGAGGGCGCCGAGGTTTATACGAACGAACAGTGCAACGCCATTGTTGCGGTCGGCGGCGGAAGTCCGATGGACTGCGCCAAGGGCATCGGCGTCGTAAGTTCGAATAAACGGCACATCTTGATGTTCGAGGGCGTTGACCAAGTGCCTATTCCCAGCCCTCCCTTGATTTGCATCCCCACGACGGCAGGCACCTCCGCCGATGTTTCCCAATTCGCCATTATCACGAACCGGCAGGCGAAAACAAAAATTGCCATCGTGAGCAAGGCGGTGGTTCCCGATGCGGCACTGATCGACCCGACGACGACAACGACGATGGACATCAAGCTTACGGCTTGCACGGGCATCGACGCATTGGTTCACGCCATCGAGGCCTATGTCTCGAATGCTCATTCACCCATTACCGACCTGCATGCCCTTAAAGCAGTCCAACTCGTCACTTCCAATCTAGTGGCTGCCACGCAAAGACCCGACGAAATTGAAACTCGCGCCAAGATGATGCTGGGCAGCCTACATGCGGGGTTGGCGTTTTCGAATGCGAGCTTGGGGGCGGTCCACGCCATGGCGCATAGCTTGGGGGGGTTTTTGGATTTTCCGCACGGAGAAGCCAATGCCATCCTGCTCCCGCATGTCATTCAATTCAATTTTCAGGCGGCAGCCGACCGTTATCGGCAAATCGGGGAGGCGATGGGATTGCGGAATCCGGAAGAATCATCGCTCGTGGAAGAAGTCATTCGATTGCTGCAAGCCGTGGGGATCGGCCTGTCGCTTGGCGTTTTAGGGCTACATCACGAGGATATTCCCGAGCTCGCCCGAAAGGCTATGCAAGATGCATGCATGGTGACCAATCCGCGTCGCCCGGCCCAAAAGGATATCGAGGCCATCTATGAAAGAGCGCTGTGACCACACCAATGACTGGGATGCAAGACGCGATCGGATCATCGGTCTGGGAGAACACTCTATTCGCAAAAGCTATTACCCGGAACTGCGGCAACAACTTGCCGAACTAGAACGCTTTCGTGCTTTGTTGGACCAAAGCCAAGACGCCATTCTGCTGGGGCAATTGCCTTCGTTGCAGGTGGTTGATGCGAATATCGCTGCATGTCGTCTATTCGGCTATTTGCGCAGAGATTTGCTCGGGCGTTCGGTCAAAGACATCGTTCCTGGCGATGTTTATGCTCAAATTTCACGGGAACTATCAAGCAGGTTGCCCTCGGAAGCTCAAAGACGCACAATAACCACGGAAATATCGATCCCCGAAGGCGTTTGCGTTCCCGTCGAAATGACCTTGCAATCCGTCATTTTCAGCGATGCCGTCTATGTGGTTATTGTGGCGCGTGACATTACCGAACGCAAACGGGCCGAGGATGCGCTACGGTCGCATCAAGAACATCTGGAGGAATTAGTCGCCGAACGGACGACGGAACTTGCATCCGCGAAAAAAGCGGCCGAGATGGCCGATCAAGCGAAAAGTGCCTTTCTCGCCAATATGAGCCATGAGCTGCGCACACCGTTGAATGTGGTGATGGGATTCTCCCAACTTATGCGAAACGATCCGACGCTGAATGAAAAACAAAGAGAGGGTCTCGACATCATCAACCGAAATGGAACGCATTTGCTAGGACTGATCAACGAGGTGCTTGAAATATCTAGAATTGAAGCAGGCCGGGTTGCGCTCATAACAGAAGACTTCGATCTCTGGGATACCATTGAAAACATCAGGAAAATGATGATTTCGCGAGCAGATGCCAAAGGACTGCAATTCCTGCTGGATCGTGACGATTCCGTGCCCCGTTATGCCAGAACGGATGAACGCAAATTCAAGCAGGTCGTCATCAACTTAACGGGAAATGCAATCAAATTCACGCAAACGGGAACCGTTGCCGTGCGGTTCCGGTGGTTGGATGAACAAAGCCGATTGCATTGCGAAGTCGAAGACACCGGGCCCGGCATCCGCGCCGATGATATTCCCAAGCTCTTCGGGAGGTTTGTCCAGGTCGGCGAGAACCGAGAAGGAACCGGCTTGGGACTGTATATCAGTCAGAAGATCACGGAACTCATGGGCGGGCAAATCACCGTCCAAAGCGTATTGGGCAAGGGCTCGTTGTTCGCGTTCGACATTTGCTGTGAATCCGCTTCGTCCGCGCGTGTTGCCCCGACAACCGCTCATCGTGTGACGGGACTTGCGCCAGGCCAATTGCCTCAGCGAATTCTCGTGGCCGAGGATATCCGTGAAAGCCGATTGTTCATGGTTGAAACGCTTCGTTTGGCGGGCTTTGAAGTCATCGAAGCGGAAAATGGCAGGGAAGCTGTTCGATTGTTTGAAGAATTCCGGCCCAACCTCATACTCATGGATATGAAGATGCCGGTCTTGAACGGATATGAGGCGATTCAAAGGATACGACTGATCCCGCAAGAAAAAAAAACGCCTATCATCGCGGTCACGGCCAGCGTTTTTGAAGAAGAACGGCAAAAGATCCTCGCCGCAGGTGCGGACAATTTCATCAGCAAACCAGTACAAATGGATGAATTGTACGATAAGATCCGAGATTCTCTTGGCATATCTTACATTTATTCGGACGAGAACCTGGACGTATCCAAAGCGCCGGACCCAATGGAACTACGAGATAAGATTGCCCGGCTTCCCGAAGATTTATCCCATCAATTGGCCCACTCGCTCACGGCCCTCGACATAACGGGATTCCATGAATTGCTTCCCAAGGTTGCGGAGCATGACTCCGCACTTGCGGAACAGTTGAAGAGGCTGGCGGACGGTTTTCAAATGATGGAATTGGCCAAGCTTTTCAGATAACAATCCGAACGGGACAAAACGCATGCTGTAATGCCATTTTGTCTGGCGAAATGATTTGCCATGCCAATGCCATTGAAGGACCTCAACGGGATCATTATTGTATCCCACATTGCTAACGAACCTTTTCGCAGTCGATTCGGCCGGCATACTCACGGGAACAGCCATGCTTCCGATTGAATCCAAGTCAGAGCCAACGTCAGTATCCCTAAATCCCTCATAGTCGGTTGCTCTTGCCCAAGGTGGCTTCGCATAGACCATGCGGGTGGTGTCATTGCTACCATGAAGATTAGCGAAACACGAATTGCTAACCTATGTTTCATAGTGTATTGCGCGTTTTTCGCGTTCGCAGTCCACCCCCCCAGCGCAGTATGCCATGCCGCTAGGACACCTTCAAAGGATGGGATCTTGGAAGCGGATCGCGGAGGGCGGTATCGGTAATTTATTTTCGTCGAGGCAGCGAGAATGAGCCGCGGTTGGGCCAAGCTACATCGCGATGACTTCTTGGCGTGGACGCTTGGATTGGCGGCCGTAGCGCTTTTGGCTTGGCTTGGCTGGTCAGCGGCGGAATCGAATGCCAAGGTAGCCGATGCCGAGATGCGCGATCAATTCATCGAGCAAGCCGTACAGATTGCGGCCAACGTCAACCTCGATCTGGCAAGCAAGCTTACTTTCACCGAGGCGGACCAGGGGACTCCCGCTCTCGAGTGCCTCCGCGAACAATTGATCGGCTACGGGAAAGCCGTGCCCGGGCTGCGATGGCTTTATTGTATGACAAAGCGGAACGATCGCATTGTCTTCGGCCTTGACATCGGTTTCGGCGATGCAGAACGATTCGAACAGCCGGCAAAACCAGGCGAGGTCTACGAAGACGCCTCCACTGACTTTGGGAAAATGTTCGATCAAAACCGCCCCTTTACGGACGGCCCTTCTTCGGACAAGTGGGGTACGTTCGTCTCGGCTTGCGTGCCTGTTTTCAATCAGGACACGGGCAAACCATTGATGTTGATCGGCCTCGATATCGAGGTCAACGACTGGAATGCGAGGCTCAATGCCGCTCGTCGCGGCCCGATCCTCGTCGCGCTCGCGATGATCATGGTTCTCGGGGTAGGCATTGTTCTCATTCGTCGATGGAACCGCCAGCGAACGCCGGACTCCCTGAAACTCAAGGCATGGATCGTTGTTCCCGTTGCCCTGGCTTCGCTGGCCGTTCTGGTTTTCCTGGGCGTCTATGAATATCGAGGAGCCATCGAGGAAACACACCGAAACATGCTTCGTTTCACGGAGCAAGCCGGTGCGGAATGCGATCAGTACATGAATGCGGAACTTCAGTTGCTGAAATCACAAATCGATCATATCGACAATAATCGCGAACTGCTCCATGCCTGGGAAGGCCGTAATCGGGCGGAACTGATTGCATCGTCCCAACAGGTTTTTGAAGAACTGAAGCAGAAGTACAAAATCACGCATCTCTACTTCGTCGAACCGGATCGCACCTGTTTTCTGCGGTCGCACGAACCGGCTCGCCACGGCGATCGTATCGACCGTGCCACAATGATAACGGCAGCTCGAACCGGCGAAGACGCCTGGGGCGCCGAACTGGGGGTTTTGGGCGCCAGCACCCTGCGTTATGTGCGACCGTGGAAGCAAAACGGAAAGATCGTCGGATATCTGGAGTTGGGCGTGGAGATCGGCCTATTGGTGGACCAATTGGCCCAGGTTACTAACGCGGAGATCTTAACGGCCATCCATAAGAAGTACTTGACGCGGGAAAGCTACGAAAGCGGGCGAAGAACATTCCATCTGGATGGCCAATGGGATGACTATCCGGATTATATTGTAGTGCATCAAACGGCACCCAACCTGACCGGCGCCGTGATGCGTAAATTTATACGCCTCAAAGCCTCTCCATCGAGAATCGACGTTTTCGACACAAAACAAAACGATCGACGACTTGCCTGCGGAGTGATTCGTTTGCCCGACGTGCTGGGGCGAGATATCGTCAATCTAATTTTCGTTCGTGATATTACGGTCCAAACCAAGGCCGCGCGAAATGCGCTTCTTTGGACCATGTGTTTGGCGGTCGTAATGATTGGCGCTATCATGATGCTGCTTTGGTCGATCACCGGCGCCGCGGAAAAACAATTGAACGACGCTTTCGCCACGATTCATGCAAGCAGAGAGCGATTCGTTCAAGTCGCCGAAACCAGCGGTGAAATGATTTGGGAGGTTGGCGCCGACGGTTTGTATACTTATGTCAGCCATATCTGCGAATCCTTGATCGGATACCGCGAAAGCGAACTCGTCGGAAAGCTTCATTTTTATGATCTGCATCCCGAAAAAGGACGCGATGAGTTCTTTCGCCATATTAACGAGCTGGCGGAACGAAAAGAGCCGTTCAAGGATCTGCACAAACCGGTAATTACCAAGGACGGACGTATTCTAATGACGCTCACCAGCGGCGTTCCCATTCTCGATGCCGATGGAACTTTGTTGGGCTACCGTGGTTCGAGCAAGGATATTACCGAGCGTCAGCAGGCGGAAGACGACTTGATATTCGCCAAAGCCGAGCTTCAGGAATATGTTACCGCCTTGGAGTTTTCGAACCAAGCCCTCCAGGAGGCGAACCGGTTGGCGGAAGCCGCCACAAGGGCCAAGAGCGAGTTTCTCGCCAACATGAGCCACGAAATCCGGACGCCCATGACGGCCATCCTGGGCTATGCCGACATCATGTTGGAGGAAGAAGTCGGCAGCGGAGTGCGGGAATACGTTGAAGTCATCAAGCACAACGGCAAGCATTTGCTGGATCTTGTCAACGACATTCTCGACCTCTCCAAAGTCGAGGCGGGCAAGATGCAGATCGACTCGATCCGTTGCTCGCCCATCGAATTGCTTGATGAAGTCGTCTCGCTGATGCGAGTCCGCGCCGATGCGAAGCATTTGAACCTCAAGACGGAGCTTGTCGGCCCCACGCCGGAAACCGTGTTGACCGATCCGTTGCGTTTGCGGCAGATCTTAGTCAATCTGGTGGGCAATGCCATCAAATTCACCGATGAAGGCGAAGTTCGCCTGACGGCGGAGCTTACGGGCGCAGGCGGCAACGCTCGGTTGCGCATCAATGTAATAGACACCGGAATCGGCATGAATCAAGAGGAGATCGCAAGACTGTTTCAAGCCTTCACCCAGGTTGACAATTCCGCCACTCGCAAATTCGGCGGCAGTGGCATGGGGCTTTTTATCAGCAAACGATTGGCCGAAGTTTTGGGCGGTACGATCGAAGTGCGGTCGAGCCCCGGAAAGGGAAGCGCCTTTTGCGTTACCGTTGATCCGGGACCGCTCGAAAACGTGCGAATGCTTCCGGCAGGCTGGACCGCTTCGGGACTTCCATCGGATTCCGCGTCGGCTCTCGATCACAAGATCGCATTGCATAGCCGCGTCCTTTTGGTTGAAGACGGCTTGGACAACCAGCGGCTTATCCGCCTGTTGATCAAGAAGGCCGGCGGCGAGGTGGTCGCCGTCGAGAACGGCAAGCTTGCGGTGGAGCGAGCCATGGCCGCGTTCGAAACCGGCGAATCGTTTGATGTCATTCTCATGGATATGCAGATGCCCGTTATGGACGGCTATACGGCCACCCAGCGTTTGCGCGAGTGGGGGTATGCCGGTCCCATTGTCGCTCTTACGGCGCATGCCATGGACCACGACTGCCAGAAATGCCTTGATGCCGGCTGCGATGACTACACCACCAAGCCGATCGACCGTCAGAAATTGCTCTCGACCATTGCCTACTGGACCGACCGCGGAAAAACGCACCAACATTCCGCAAATTCGTTGAGCGATCAAGGTCAGGCAAATAGGGTTGCCATAAGATAATGGCAACCTAGGATGCCGCCCTGCGTCTTCGCTCTCATCGACTTTGGCATCGGCAACTGCACCTCCCGCGCCACGACACGCTTTTTTTGCTCTGGACACAGAATCGGCAGAACTGTAATTTTTACATATTAGTTGCATCTTGGTCGAAGCTGCAAAGTCTGGGCAATCTGTGGTAAGTCGGTTGGCGGATTCCAGATCGTCGTTGTAGCCCGTAAGAAGATGAGTAAATCAGGATGGTGTATGCGCCTCGTTTTTCGGCGTATGGCATTTCACCATCTTGAAGCACTTTCTCGCGGACTGCCGGTTGTATTGATGTTCTGTACTTAACGGCAAACTAATGAGACTTACCAAGGATCGCGTCGTTTACTGTCTATGGTGGTTCAGCGCGGCATTTCTAATCTTCTGTTGCGGTATTGCATCCGAAAAGTACCGTCTTCTGCCTTCCCGCACCCTCTCTCAAGCGGCAGCAGGATACCGGAAATTGCAGGCAATGGTCATTCCCCCAGAAGTATCCGAAGCTACAAGATTCATCGTACCTATCTGTGACCAAGATCTTGCCCCGAAAAGGGTGATCAATACCACGAAATCAAGCCAGGGCTTGAATCTTGTGGAGTGCATGTTGGCTGGCAAGGCATTGTCGGTGAAGGTCGTCGACATGAATGGCAACGACGTGCATCAATGGGATATCGACTGGTTTAAGATATGGGGGAATGCCAAACATCTGCCTGCGGGCAGGGCCCCGCAAGAACGACCTGGCACTCAAGTGCATGGGGCGTTCTTGTTGGAAAACGGCAACCTTATATTCAACTTCGATCACCTGGGATTAGTATGTTTGGATTTTGACGGGAAGATTGTCTGGCGATTACCTTATCAAACACACCATACCGTTAACAGGGATGATCAAGGCAATCTTTGGGTTTGCGGGCAGAAGGATCGTGCGGAATCCGATGCACGGATACCGAATTGGAAGCCGCCATTTACGGAAGACACGATTTTAAATATCTCTACAGACGGCAAAATCCTCAAAGAATGGTCGGTTATCGATCTTCTCCAAAAAAACGGCTACGAGGGATTGCTCTATATCAATTCAGACATCCCGCCCCCGGTGTTAAGCGGTGATGTATTGCATCTTAACGATGTCGAGCCATTTCCAGATCGCCTCAAAGAAGGTTTTTTCCGAAAAGGCGATGTGGTTGTTTCTCTGCGCAATACCAATACAATTTTTGTATTTAATCAAGAGACGGAAAAAATCACGTTTGTTTCTACAGGGCGTTTTATACGCCAACATGATCCCGATTTTGTCGATGGCAATACCATTTCTATCCTTGACAACCACAATGTCGCTTCGGAAACAAGCCGCTTAAAAAGTCGCATCCTACTTGTTTCGGCTCCATCCGGAACGATAGAAACCTACTACGAAGGAATGCCTCAACATCCTTTTTACACAATGATCATGGGTAGGCATCAATGGCTTACCAACGGTAATCTTCTGATTACGGAATCAACTCGTGGAAGGCTGTTTGAAATTGACCGGGAAAAGAACACCATCTGGGAGTACAACAATATCATTGATGAGACCAAGGGAACGGTCGCGATCATTGAAGGAGCAACCCGATTGCCCCCTTCTTACGCCGCTCTCTTCTCCGCCTCAAACCGTACAACGGGCAAGAATTCCACGTCACATAATTAACAGGGAGGTTAAAGTGGCACGACATTCCGTATTGCTCATTATTGTCTTTATGTTCATTTTCATTGGCCTTTCTCCGCAACCCGCCCAGGCGTACATCGGCCCCGGTACGGGCATGTCGGCGGTCGGCGTCTTTCTCGCCGTCTTGATGGGGTTCATCTTCGCTGTCATCGGATTCGTTTGGTATCCCGCCAAACGTCTGCTGCACGCATGCCGAAAACGGTTCCCCGCCGAGAAAGGTGAAACGCCAAGATGAGTTCGTGGATCGCTGCCGGATTTCTCGTTGCTCCGCCATGCCAGAATTGCGCTCTATCCGGTAA
>CAZNMP010000028.1:0-13354 GCA_964573875.1 uncultured Planctomycetaceae bacterium
ACGGTCTCGCGGAGAACTTCGTAGCGACTTTCCGTAACCTTCTCCAGCAAATACGGGGATTCCTGGTTCTTCCCATCGAAAATTCGCACGTCGGGCAGACCGTCGCGAGTTTCGCGGTAGATGTCCGTGTCGAGCGTTACACCTAAAATATCTTCTCTTTCGGCCTCGCTGCGTTGGATGTCCTTTAGAAAGCGAAATGCACCAGGCTCGGCTGCCGCGCACGGGGCAACAATTGTTAGCAGCAATAGCATTATTGACGCTAATTGTGGCAACGACTTTGATCCAAACGCGATCGCATCTGTTTCAGCTACGTTTGCAGGGTAATTGGTCGCAGAACGGATCATCAGCACGCCGGAACGCAATCGTGTTGACGGCATATTTGTCTCACTCCTTCTCCTTGGAAATGGCAGCCAAAACCGGCTTGTATTTCAGATAGACAAAGGAACCGCTTAGAACCAATATACCCAAAACAATGAAGGCAACGATTCGGTAAAGCTGATCGAGCTGGGCGAGATCGGAGAACATCACTTTCCAAACCACGATTCCAAAAAGCGCCAAGCCGACGTATCGCAATGTGCGTACATTCCGCCATATTCCCGAGAGGATTAGACTCAAGGCAAAGATCGACCACAGGATCGATACGCCGCCGGCTCGTAGGCCAGGAACGTAGTGCCGCAGGAACGTGTTTGTCTCCAGCGTAGTGAATATGAATAACAATGCCAATGCTACGGCCCCATATACGGCACCTAGGCTGCGGGAGTTCTCGCTGCCTGAGAGCAAGTAGCAGGTAGCTCCGAGAAACGCAATGATTGCACCAAAGTCGAGCAATCGCATGGCAGCCAAGGAGAAGGAGTAGCAATCGCCGCCATACAGCATAAAATCGATCACTTGCCAACTTGCCAGATCGAACATAAACAACTTCGCAACCAGGCCGGCAGTGAAAACCATCAACAATCCTTGAAACGCCTCACTTGGACGGCGGCGATACTCGCGGAGAAGGAAGACACACAAGGCGATCCATACCAAGGAAAGCGCCGGCATCTGCAGCGGTTGGTAGAAATACTGCAGTGTCCGACCTAGCTCCAGATGAATAAACAGGAATAGCATCCCGACGACGACTGCCGCAATGATCTGGATGGCAGAATGTTCTTTGACCCATTGGCCCATGTCGTTCTCACGACCAACAGGCATTGTGGGACTTGGAGGCGCACGTCTTAATAGCACGCCGGCCCCTGCCAGCGACACCATGGGGATGCTGAACATCACGAGTCGCTGAACCATGCACCACAGATAATCCGCTACCGGCAAGGTCGCAAGGGCCATCCCGCGGAAGTATTGATCTCGCAAGTCGATCAGCCCGAACCGGAAGATGACAAACACATATAGCAGATAAGCGATATGCCGCAGGAACTGGCTATCGAGCTTGCCGGCGATCCAAAGCATTATGAGAGCCTGAATCGCCCAGCTTGCCGTGATCCACTGGCTCGACAGTATCAATGGAAGCGTAACGGCCACAAAGAACGACGCCAAGGCCGTGAACGATAGCATCAATTCGCGGTCAACCAGCTTCCGCAGCAGGAAATAATAGACATGGGCAGCGTAGAACGTTGCCAGCGACAGGCTGATCACCGCCACCGAGCGGCTGCCGAAAATCTCGCTTACCAAATTATAGCCGACGACGAAGAATATTCCGGCGTTGACCCACAAGGCCAGCACTTCCAGCAGGGTGGACTTCTGTCGATTCGCCAGATTGAACAGGAACGTCATCGTCGAGAAGAGGACGAAAAACGCAGTCAAGAAGGGCATCACCTGCCAGAAATACGTCGAGTTGTAGTGCCATCGGTCCATGACGGCGAAAAACAGGCCGTATGTGCCGAGGAAACTCAGCAGGTTTAGCAGACGCCAGTTCTTCCAGTAACTAATTCCCAAGACGCCGATGCCGAGAATCAGCAGATAGGAAAACAGCCCGGGGAAATTCACAACGCCTGTTTGCAGCATGACAGGAGTGCCGTAGCCGCCGATGATGCCCAAGACGGCCACCAAGATGGAATTGAACCGCACGGCGATCCAACCGGCCAAGCACGTCACCAGAACCATCAGACCGAATGCCATGCCTGCATCGATGAGATGATAAAGGCTTGTTGCCGCAAAAACAGCGAAGTAAAGCGTGGCGATACCGCCGCCGATCAGTCCTTGGCCGAATAGATGATACTTGCGTCCCAGCATTTGCGTGCCGGCCGTGAGCATTCCCAGACCGGCAATGGTTGTCAACAGAACACGGCCGATTTCGTTGATGTATCCGTTGTCGATGGAATACTTGAGAAAGAAACCGACGCCCATCACGATGATCACGATGCCGATGCGCAACAGCCAGTTGCTCGCTACGGCATACTCCCAAGACTCGTCCTCGGCCAATTGATCTTTCCCAATGACAATCCAGTTCCAAATCTTACGAAGGGCCTCTTGGGCGGCTTTCTCAAAACGGCTGGGTTCTTCTTCCCGGCGTTGGGTCATATTACGCATGGCTTCCTGGGCAGCCTTCGCAAATCGATCGGGTTCTGCCCGTCGATGCGCCGTTTGCGAATCAAAGACAACGGGCACGGCCTCCTGCTCAATGTCCGGCGGAAATAGATCGTAAATCGATGGTGATTCATCCGGCACCGACTGTGGCTCTCCAATGCTAGACGGAACAAGAGGTTCGGCCTCTGGTTTCGATTCAGCTTTCGGCACTGGCTCAACAACCATAGACGGCGCGATCGGCTCCGCCGCCGGTTCTGGTTCTACCGCTTCCGCAGCAATCGGCTGTTCTGCGGCAGGCAGCTCTTTCTGCGGTTGGAGCTTTGGCTCGACCGATGCCGGAACGCCTTCGGTCAGTTGGCGAACCAATCGGTTGGTTTGCTTCAGGCTCGACCGAAGCTGTTCCAGTAGTTGCGTCGTTTCTTGGGAATCCTGCTTCTGCCGGTTCAGAATAGAAATCTGAAGCATTAGCAGGACCAGGGGAAAAATCACAACAACAAGAAACACAAGGAGGGCAATAATGGCTTCCGGTTGGTGCATGATTCCTCCCGAGCAACAGGAATTACTGTCAAAAATAACTACTTCACACAGAATGCCCAGACAAGCATCGACTACAAGGGCGTAGTCCAACACAATATATAACACTTCCATGTCAAAAAAGAGTACCCCTTTTAGGATTATATTGCCACATAAAGACTTACGATAATCCACGACTTATGCGTTCGGTCGATATGCCTAACGCCTTCGACACCACAGATCGAGACCGCCCGGAAACCATCGAAACCCCTGACAGACTACTGCCGGTCTTCATGTTCCATTGAGTAGACCGGCAGCCTGTGGCCCGACCTATCGGCTTACAGAAGCCAATAGGTGGAATTACAGCCATCGCAAGGTTCCGACGTTTGTCGGCAACCGGAATGGATGGACCGCACCCCACCCGACATAAGTGCCATGCTGCAAGAAAGATCGTGGTTCGGGGCCTTGTCGAAATACCCCGCCAACCGGTATACTGCGCGGTTCCAGCAGGGGTGCAAGCTCCAAGCTGGGGCGCTGTCTAATCGTGATAATGGACCTTTTCCCACGCGGATTCATCCAGATGAAACATCACAGTTCGTCCTACAGCATTCTTGTCCGGTTGCGTTATGCCGATACACCGGGATTTCTCGGCCGCATCACTTCGGCCATCGGCGAGGTCGAGGGCTCCATCGGTTCCGTCGATGTCGTCAGCGTGGAAAATCACGAAATTACTCGCGATTTCACCATCAGCGCTTACGATCTGGAGCATAGCGAGCAGATCGTTCAGCGAATCCGGACGATTGAAGGCGTCACGGTCGTCAGCGCCGAGGATCGAACCTTTTTGCTCCACAAGAACGGCAAGATTGAAATCAAATGCAAGATTCCGCTGAAGGATCGCGATGACTTGGCGATGGTTTATACTCCTGGCGTCGCCCGGGTTTGCAAGGCCGTCGAGGCCGATCCCGAATCGGCTTTTTCGCTGACGATCCGCAGCAATACCGTCACGGTCTTGTCCGACGGCTCCGCAGTGCTGGGGCTTGGCAACATCGGCCCCAAGGCCGCCATGCCGGTGATGGAAGGCAAGTGCATGCTTTTCAAGGAATTCGGCGGCGTCGATGCATTTCCTTTGTGCCTGGATACTCAGGACGTCGAGCAAATCGTCCGCACGTGCGTCTATTTAGCGCCGACGTTCGGCGGCATCTGTCTGGAAGATATTTCGTCGCCGCGATGCGTTGCGATCGAGGAGCAATTGATCGAGCTGTTGGATATTCCCGTTTTTCACGACGATCAGCATGGCACGGCGGTCGTGGTTGCCGCGGCACTGCAAAACAGCCTTAAAATCGTCGGCAAGAAGCCCGCCGACGTTCGCATTGCCATGTCTGGCGCGGGGGCTGCCGGCGCAGCGATTGCAAAATTGCTGAAATCGATGGGATACGAACAGATCCTGGCTTGCGACCGCAGCGGCATCATCTGCCGTGGGCGCTCGTTTGCCGATAATCCGGTCAAGCAATGGCTGGCCGAAAATACCAACGCCGAGGCGGTTTCGGGCGATCTCGGCACAGCGCTTCGCGGAGCCGACGTTTTTATCGGCGTATCGAGCGCCGGCCTTTTGAACCAGGAACACATCAAGAGCATGGGCAAATCGCCCATCGTGTTCGCACTGGCGAATCCGGTGCCCGAGATCTTGCCGGAACAGGCGTCTCCTTATGCGGCCATCATGGCCACGGGCCGCTCGGATTATCCGAACCAAATCAACAATGTCCTTTGCTTCCCCGGCCTCTTCCGAGGCTTACTCGATGTGCGGGCCAAGCGAGTCACGGCTTCGATGAAGATCGCGGCCGTACAAGCCATTGCCGAATCGGTGCCCGAGGAACAATTGCGTCCCGACTTCGTCGTTCCCAGCGTTTTCGACCGCAGCGTCGCCCCCAGTGTCGCCAGAGCAGTAGCCCAAGCGGCTGTTGAAGAAGGCGTTGCTCGTATCGGATAACTCTACCTAGGGCCTATCCCAAAATATGGAAAACAAGTCCCCTCGCCCTCCGGGAGAGGGCTAGGGAGAGGGCTGTTTGTCGAAAACATTACTTCTCCACGTGGATCGCCTTTCAACGCCCACCCCCCCCCCGGCCCCTCTCCCAAAGGGAGAGGGGACAGTATTGAGATAGGCCCTTATTCATCGTCGCTGTGGACGGAATCGGATTACTTGGCCGAAAAGCCTACAATCTCAACCTCCGGCGCAAACCCAAAGGACCGCAGTTCATAGGGGGTAAGCGTCAAACGCCATTGCTGCGGAACTTCAACCGATTGGTTGGTCGCCAGATCGGTCGCCTTGCTCGGCGCACTCTTCAATCGCACTTCGACATCGACAGGCTGCCCTTTGCGATTTACAAGATAAAGATACCGTCGGCCGCCGTCTACCAAGGTTCGCACAGCCACGGGATCCGTCGTGCCGCCGACGGTCTCGAACCGTTTGGCCGGCAGCGCTCGATAGGCTCGAACAAACGGCTGAAGCATTTCGCCATGAATGGTGTTTAAATACAAACCGCCGCGAGTAAGCCAACAAGCGTCATTATCGGCCAGGATATTCGCATACCGATCAAGATAATTGATGCCCGCTTGAAATGCCGACGGAATCCGAAGCTGCGAATCCCACCAGAAACCGTCCTTGGCATATTCCGAATTCATGCGGCAAATGCCTTCCGCCGGCTTGCCCATGATAACGGCCAAGGCCCGAGCCTGCGGATCATTCTGGTCGCATACGAACCACTTATGCTTTCCCCAGTTCTCGATCCAAGCGTCGAAGATGAGATTACCGAATTGGATTCCCGGCTCTTTATCAAAGAGTCGCGCGTCGAACCCTCCGTCGCGGTTGCATTCTCCCATATTGAGCGTCACCGTCAGATCGGGGCGCACGCGGACAAAGTGATCGCGGATGCCGCAAATCAGGCGATGGATCTTTCCACACCGCCAAGCAACCCATTTCTCCTTGGTGGGATCCTTGGTTAAGAAGGCGTAGCGTTGCGAGAAACGGTCAGGCGCCTTGGCATCCACCGGCACCGCGATGCCTGTCTCTTTTTGGAACAATCCCACCGAGTAATCATCGTACCCGCTTTGCAGCGAGCCGAAACTGAACATAACCGGCGACCACAGATTGAGGTTCACGCCCTTGAACGCGGGATATTTGCCATAACGTTCGGCAATCTCCTGGAAGTAGCCGAGCATCGCTTCCTGCACAACAGGGTGGATCGGATTGAAGATCGGTCCACGGCCGATGGCACCCTCTTGCCGTTCACCATACGCCCAAGGAAACGCTCCCTGATCTTTGCCTGCACCGCGAAATTCAGCCAGCTTGGCGAAATTCCGAACGTTGTATTCAGTGGTCCAGTCGTTCGTTCCCGCCTGAACCTGATTGTTCGACAGCATATTGTTGATCGTATCCTTGCCGGCCTTGATCGAGGCCAGATCGGTGTTCATCTTTTCCATGAGGCTGCCAAGACGCAACAATGTCAGAACGCCGCGAAACTCCAGCTTTTCACGCTCAAAACGTTCCAGTAATTGGGCGACCCAATCTTCCGGTTGTGTTGTCCAGCGGATGTAAAGCTTTCGATCCGGTCCCGGCACACTCCAATCGAAATAGCCGGCGGGCTCTCGTTTGGAAGGAAACAGCGGTCCATGGTACCAGTTGATCGGATAGGCAAGCGTCTGTTGGCCCGAGAAGTGGAAAAAAGAAATCGTTCGGTCGAGCCATTCTTGGAAGTTCGTGGCTCCGAGACTTGCGCACGTGCCGCAGGGATCTTCGTATTCAACGCCGAAACGTCTCCGTGAACCGTCGCGGGGATCACCAGGAATGGCCGTGACCGGCAAGTTCTCGATCTCGTAGATTTCCACCCCGGCAGCAGCCGCGGGACCTGCGCCGTTCAGTACGCTGCCATAATGGCAACCGGCCTGGGCATTCTCGAAAATCAGGCTGCAATCTTTCCACCGCGGCCAGAAGATCTGGTGAATTTCGAGCATCTTCCCACTGATCGGCTGCGTCGGTGTACCATAAACCGCCGTGCTTTCGTCATAGCAGGTGCCGTCCATAATCAACATGCTGCGCCGTTTGTCGTCGGGAAAACGAATCACGGCCAGATGCGGCTTGCCGACTTGCTCGATGGCAAAGCGATATCCAAACCGCATTTCCGGTTTGGCTTCCGCCTCACGATAATCGCCCAAAGGCGATTTGACGATATGCGCGTTGCCCAGCGCGAAATACTTATCCGGGCCGTACTCTTTCGTAAAGTCGATCGAAGTGACTAATCGCTTTCGCGCGGGTTCCTCGGCCGCAAGCAGGGATACGGACAGGAAGGTAAGACCTACAGCCGAAACAAAACAAGACGGGATACGGGAAATCGCGAGCATGGGAATTCCTTTCTTGGCGAAAACCGCGAGCATTACTTCGAAACAACTTCGAAGTTGATCGCATTTTCACCGGGTTGGAGATCGGTTTTGAGGGTGGATGCGGAATTGAACCGCGGAGGGATTGCTTCAACAGATTCTTCGATCATTTGCCCCTGTGGCGCTAATGGTTTTTGCACCATTTTGCCGGTCTTTCGGATGGAACGGATTTCAACACGATTTCGGCCGATCGCCGGCCCCTTATCCGCCGAAAGCCGGTAGCGTCCGTTTTCAATTTGCCCTCCGGCAACGCTGCCCTTCGTGCCGTCAATGGGCGTAAACAAAATGGATCCCCGTTCGAGCGGCTTACCATCGAGTTTTACTTCGCCGGTAACGACGCTGCGATTGGCGTCCGGCTTATTGCATCCAATAAAAGCAAGCACAATCAAGATGCCCAGGATATGTTGCAGTGATTGTTTGGAAAACATGTTCTGCCTCTTAAAAATCAACCGTGATTGCTGTTTTATCAGCAATCCATCCCAAGCAGCGCCAGGGCGTGATGTCGATGCCGTTTTGAACGAAATGCACGCTGCCATCACAAAATACCGCGTTGATGCCGCCGGAATGACGGCTGCGCGGACTGGCGTACGTCTCATTGTCGGCGCCTTGCGTGCAAGGTAGATTTGCCTCGGGCTGATTATGTTCGCCGCTCGAAGGACAAAACTCCGTGGAATCAATGGCAATGTCGGGACTCGTGGAATTCGGCCCCAGCGTGACAAACAACGTTTGGCATCCGGCGCGAGTCGTCCAAAACAACCCGCGGACATCCAGAGAGTCTGCCCCTCGCAGGTATTCGGCCACGGCCATCGTATTGCTTGTACCGTCCTTGATTTCGGAGATCAGCGTTCCTTCATCAGGCCGAAATACGGCGCGATGAAGCATATTGGTGCTGTTAAGACCCTCACTTTCACTTAGCCCGGAAAATATCCCGAGATAATTGCTTTTCGGCAACTGCATCGAGCCTCCGTAGTGGAGAGGATCGCCCATGCCGTCGCTGGGACAAAGCAAGTTCGGCCATGTTTGGCCGTTGACGATCGTCGGCCAATCACTGGACTTCCAGGGCACCGTCAGGTTGAACGCCGGGCCATTCAACGCCTTGTAATATGCCTCTTGTTCCATGAACGGCAGTAAGAAATGAATCAGGTACGGCCATTCGTAGTCGGTCTTGCAACCCGGCGGGAATTTGCCGTTCTGCGACTCGACATTATGCATCGCCAAGCCGATTTGTTTCAAATTGTTGCTACATTGCAACCGTCGTGCCGCTTCCCGTGCCGCTTGCACCGCCGGCAGCAACAAGGAAATCAAGATGCCGATGATCGTAATCACGACCAATAGCTCGACCAGGGTAAAACCATGTACATATTTTGGATTTGTCGATTTGGGATTTGGGATTTTATTTCTTGGCAACATATAAAACATCTCCGCGACCACGTTGTTTTCCTTGACCTAAAATCCCAAATCACCAAATCCTACATCAACAAATCCGACAATTACTTCCGCTTCTTCCACGCATACGCCAATAGGCTAAACATTGCCATACTTAGCAGCGCTATCATGCCTGGCTCGGGTACTGGCGATGGAATCACCGTATCCGACAGCGCGAAATTGTCGATGTCGTGGTCGGTGCAATTCACGGTGTTTCCATAGGTGCTCGAGAAAATGTTATTGATCTTCGTGTTGCTATGGACAAAGCTGCGCTCAGAGATTGCGATGCTGGAACCACCGTAAGGAGTGATCGTCCCCGAATACGTGTCCGTATCCAGATTCAACGCCAACTGCACGTTGTACCATGTTCCCACGGTTGGCGTCAGCAGCGACGTGCCAAGTACCCCGCCAGCCGTCTGCGCCCAGACTCCGTCGCCATTGATTAGCAGAGCGCTCGTGATATTAATACCCGAATTGTAATCGACCGTCAGTGTATAGTAGCCGGCGTTTGCGTCGTTGTTGCGAAAATCGGCGTTCATATATAGCATTCCCACCGCCGTCTCGGAGATTTCGGTAAAGGTCTGCAGCACGCCATGGTCATTCATGCTGGCGTCAGCATGAGCCCCCGAGCTGTTGTCGCCAAATGCATTGGTGAAGGGGCTCTGCGAGCCGCTCGCCAGCGAAGCGCCGGTACCATACGTCCAGTTTACTCCAAGATCGCCATTGCTACTAAGCCACGCGGCATTCGCCCCAACCGTGCCTCCGAAGAGGACGATTCCCAAAACGCATGACACGAGTACTTTTTGAAAACTACCTCGACTCATTGCGAGTCCTCCCGTAAAAGGTAAAAAAAGGGAATATTCTACAACGCATTTCTCTCTCTTATTCCAAAACTCCGTCTTCGGAACAAAACAACGTTTGGCCAGTGGCATAGTCTCCATGATCTTCTGATGTTGACTCGAATCATGAACCGGCCTGCTAGATCATGAGCCATTTTCGACCTTTCCATTGGTCGGCCGTAGCTCATGAGCTAAGAAAACGTCACTGCTATTTCATATCTCCAGAATTGAAAGAGCTCCGTTCATTTCTTATTCCGCCAAGCGTATGCCAATAGGCCGGTCAAGCTTACAGCAAGCAAAGGCAACATACCTGGCTCAGGTATGGGTGTGGCAGACAGCCCGAAATTGTCAATGAAATGCTCGGGGCTGCCTTCTCCGGATCGAATATCGGAGAAAAGCGAATTTATACCGCTGAAACCTGCGGCATTTTGGTAGAAATCTTTGTTGGCAAATGTGACACTAGTGACACCGTCGGTGATCACCCCCGAGTACTTCTTGGCGGTCATATCGAGCGTCACTTGCACATTGTACCAAGTGCCCACGCCTGGCGTCAGAATCGAGGTAGTCTCATTGTTTATGTATACCCCATCGCTGCTGACGCGAAGAAAACTTGCGATGCCTTCGCCGCTATTATACGCAATAGCAAGTGAATACTGCCCCGAGCCTGCGGTGGTATTGCAGAAGTCGGCATTGCCATACAACAAACCGGTAGTGGTCGTGAGATCAAAGCCTTCAATAACGTACTGGGGGGTAGTGCTTGATTGCACATCGAGGCCCATGTCGTTGTTTTCATAGGCATTGGTGAATGGACTCTGTGCCCCTGCCACACGACTGAAGCCGCCACCATTGTAGCTCCAATTCAAATTCGAACCGAAATCTCCGTTAGGGCTCAGCCAATCAGCGTTGGCCGCAACCGTGCCTCCAAAAAGAACGATTCCCACAACGCATGACGCACATGCTTTTCGAAAACTATCTCGACTCATTGCGAGTCCTCCCATAAAAAAAGTAAAACGGGAAATATTCACTTCCACAAACGTATCCAAGCCAACGATTCGCGAGACGTTGGCCTGTTACTCATTATGCCTTGTCGCTCTCCTCCTCAAAAAAGTGCGACTTCTTTATTTTTCTGCCGAATTCTCCCCCTGTTCTATTTCCGTGGCCACCGTCCTCAACACGGGATCGCCCAACACAGTCCACATGGCGCCAATTTGCTTCTGACCGCCGTCGGTCGAAGCTACCGTGAGAAAACGGTCGCCAGGCTTGATTTCCACCTTCACCAACCAGGTGCTGCCTTTGAGCTCCGTCGCCTTCCATCGCATCTGTCCATCGACGAGTACCCAGCAGTCGGCTTGCAACTTGGATGTCTTTCCGGCCACTGCCTCGAAACGAACCACAGCCTGTTTGTGCTTCTTGCGAAGGGCGTCGAGATCGAACGTAATGCCGACATTGGCGTGCATGCCCAACAGCCCGCGTTGTTGAGGCATCAATCCATACCCAAAATCACCGGAATGAATCCAATAATTCATGTCATTTTTTAGCTTTTCCGACGGCTTAAACGACCTGGCCCAGATCGGTCCCATCGAGACGCCAAGTGTTTTCGGGAAATCAAACGTATGGCCCAAGGAATCCACTTGTACTGGGCCACGGCTGCCGTCGGGGATAAACGTGCCATCGACAAATTTGTAATAGGTCGCGCGATGGTATTTTCCGTCGTTGATCCGTGCATGGCTTAAAAATATCGGCTCTTCCATGCTGCACGATGGGTCGATCCCTCGCTCGCGATCATGCCCCAGTCCGTCGCCGCCGGCCACGATATCAAGAATGTCCAATATCGCAGACGACTGGACAAACTGCCGCACGAAATTCTTGGCATCAACCGACGCTCGACGCACAACAAGCCGCCGGCCGCTGCCATCCTTCACAACTTGTGCCGATTCATTGGCAATCAATCGAACGGCTTGACCTTCAGGTTCGTTGCCGTCCTTGGTCGGCTGTAATTCAACAACGCCACGATAGACGTGCGTGGATGTTCTGCCCGAACGATCGACCTCGACGCCGAATTCCGTGCCCAGGTCGGTCACGACGGCCGTCGGCGTTCGCACAGTGAACGCAGGGGCGGGAGAAAGAGATTTATGATTTCTGATTTCTGATTTCTGATTTGTTGTCCCTGCCCCCTGACCCCTACCCCCTGATCCCTCCTTACTAGCCACTGGCCACTGGCCACCGACCACTAACGACTGGCCACTAGCCACTTTCTCTGCCCCCTGCTCCCTGACCTCTGACCCCTTCTTCTCTAATCTCGCCGTCAGCTTGCCAACCTGCAAGAAACCGCCGTCCCGTGAGTTTACTTCGTAACTGCAAGGCCCTTGAAGAATTACTTTCGCGCCGCTGTTATAGGTGATTTCCACAAGCCCGGAATCAAGTTTGAATTGGCGGCCGAGGAGTATGTTGTCGTAGCCGGACGGCGCTCGGCAGTCATTGGGCCAACGGCAGTCGGCCAAGCCGGTGATCTTGGCAACAACCTCTAACGAAGAATTATCAGTAGAATGCCGCACCGGACGACCCGAAGGCACGGCATCGCCTGCAACATGCTCGGGCCGAGATACATAGATCATGGAACCGAGCAGCAATCCCAGGCTGGTTATTACCGTGGCAATGAGTAACGCAAATGGAATTTCTTGCGAAAAGAAGCCGATTGTGCCGCGGTACGCAGAAGCAAACAGGCTGGGAGCTGAAATCGACGGCGGAAGCGGAGCCATCGCTCCATGGCCTACCGTATTTCCTATCTCTAATTCGTCCTCTTCGGAGCAATTTGGGAGGATGTCGTTGGCGTGTGTCGCTAAGTCCTCGTCACGATGCGGACGATACCAATAGAGATTGGCATGAACGTCCAACATATCGACATAGAAATCGACAGCCTCCTCACTCGTGCCAAGAAGCTCTTCGAGTCTGGCGAATTGCTCCTCGACGGCAATACCGCTCGTGTAGGCGACCACCAAGTCGAGAAGCTCTTGCCGTAATGCATTGTCGAGACTCATTCCGGATCCTCCGACGAAACGGCATCGTCGATGCAACGATGCAAGGAACCGCGAATGCGAACCAATGCTTTGTAAATGGTATTGACCGGCCGCCCCAATTCCTGGGCGACTTCGGCAACGGTTTTTTTGCCGTGGAAATAGTAGTGCTCGATAATTTCCCGGTCGTCCAGGGGAAGTTTTTCGACGCAATCGCCCATCGCGAAATGCCGCTCCTCCAGCAAGTCGCTGCGGAGGACGCGCGCCTGGGCGATGCGATCTAGCACCGCTTCATTGAAAACTTGCCGGCGGCGGCCTTGCTGCTTGAGATATTTGAGCGTTTCGCGATAGGCAACGCCGCAGGCCCAACGAACGAAGTCGCCCGACGGATCGAATTGATCCATTTTCCGCCAAAGAACGATGCTTGTACGCTGCAGCACGTCTTCAGCGTCGGCCCAATGGGGCAAAAGCGTAACGATATAGGCAAACACCCGGCCCTGATTCAGCCCGAACAGACGAGCGAAGGTTTCATCTCGTGCAGAGTGCTCGTTACGCATGGACCGACCGGTGTTGCTGGAGGCAGGTCATTTTTTCCGGTAAAGACGCCTTTGT